>DATIJL010000006.1 GCA_035478595.1 Candidatus Chromulinivoraceae bacterium | reverse complement strand
GCTACCCACCGGCTATGCCAGTAGTAATACTCACTCCTGGCAATCCCGTAGTGTTTACAGGCAGCGCTCACGCTGCCGAGTTCCTCGGCAGCTCGAAAACCAGGCCAGTCGAATACGAGCCCCATACACTTGGAGTTGTTTTCCGGTCATTGTTCTTGTTCTCACTTTCACTCCTTTCTAGATTAGAAAGTATATGACGAAGTGTCCAAGATGTATGGGAGCCGGATATATTTAGTTTGCAGGCAAATTGACATATAATGATATAAATGTTAAAATATATAAGAACATTGTACGCCGAACGGAGGTACGTGTTCACTAGGACAGGGAGAAACTCATGACTCGAGTCGATGAGCTGAAGAGCCAGATCGCTCAGTGCGAAGACGTCCTCCACAACCCGCGTAGCGGCGTGCGGAAGATCATCAAGGCAACTGTGCGACACCGTCGACTGATCAACGAACTGATCGAAGAAGAGAATCGAATCCACGAGATAGAAATGGCAGCCATGCGCACACACCACGAAGTCACAATGGCGAAATTCCGTCGTGACTGCGAGGAGGAGCTGCAAGCGCCGGTATCACTCGATTTCAGTTCAGTCACACTCGAATCTCTCTATGGCGGCTCTCTTCCGCCGGATCTGAGGAGAAAGAGGAGCTAACAGCTCCGGCGAGCGTACAGGTTTCTCTCTGTCCTCGCTAACTGAGTAGTAAATGTATTTCCTTTACTTTTCAGTTAGTGCACTATCGGTGGTTTTTGAGGTGGTAAACTAGTATGGTCAGACCCGACACCATTTCCGAAAGGGATGTACTATGCAACAGCTGGAGCAAACCTTGGTATGTACCAATTGTGGCGCAGTCAATTGGGCAACTAATACGCGTTGTCATAATTGCAGAAGTGTCAGAACTGGATTTTGGCCCTGCTTTACGCTATGGCTCACACGGTAGCATGCGTATCGTTACTCGGCTTGTAGGAACAACCTTGCGGGCTGCCGGGTAACTGTCTAACAACTCGGTGCTACCGAGTTGTTACAGCGCCCTCACCGACATCTCTCCAGGATGTGGTGAGGGTCCTCCCCCTTGAGCGGTTGACTTACTGCCAATCTTTTAGATGGTGTTCGCCGCGTCTACTGCTGTTCGCAGACTCCGCCTGCGCAGCCGAGCTCTTTTGCTCCGTTGGTTTGGTCCTGTTGCTCGTAGATAACGAGGTGGGAAAAGTCGATGATGCCAAGTGCCTTGGCGCGTTTTTCGTATTCCTCTTTGGTAATTTCTTCGTAGGGAGCCAATTGGTATATGTGGTCGTTGCGAGGCAAGAATGATAGGCCTCCGACGATATCCCAGTTTTGATATACGAAGTTGGCAATACTAAGCCACTCATCGTCACTTGCATAAATAGTGACCGATGGATTGTGCTCGGTAAAATGTTCTTTCAGGCGTTTCCATTCATGGAGCATTTCAAGTGCCGACACATCCTTGGCGACAATAGCTTGATCAGGTGCCTTGACTGGGAACTCCAACACCATTGTTGTTGTGGTTGAAGTTGAATATCCAACTTCAGGAAACACTGGAACGCCTTGCTCCTGAGCTAATTTGAGTAATGGGTCGTTGACGCTAATGCGGACACGGCGGATATAGTATTTAGCGAACCATGGATGCATTCCCGACCCGACACCAAGGAGCTGGCCTGAGTTGCCGTGAGGTTTTACACAGGTAATGGCTGTTGAAGGACTTTTACCAAGACGCTTTGCGTAGGTTCGATTGGCTTTAATCGCTTCTTCGCGCAGAGTCTCTAGGTTTTTATCGTCACGGACAATCTTGTTATCGTAGTAGCCGGTAATAGAAATACCAAGCAGCTGCTCTTCTTCGCAGTTGTCGTGCCATGCCTGGTTAAGATAACCAAAGTCAGTCAGTGTTGCCTGGTAGGTTCCTACAATAGCGGCGAGCCGCATTTTGCGTTTGAGATTTTCTATATCGTCCTCAGGACGCACGACAATTGAAGTAAGGTTACAAAATTGGCGTGAGCGTAGATAAATTTCGCCACATGGGTTTACGCCCACTTGCGACTGTTCTTTTAACTTTTCCCAACGACGTTTAGGAACTTGCTGTTCAAGGCCGTCGCGGTTAAATATACCGCGCTCACCACTACCTGAAGTAACGAGGGCTGTCCATTCCTCTAGAAACTCGCCAGCGGTCGGCTTAGTTTCGTATACGGCTGAGTTATTTGCCATCGAACGCTGGCCTTCTGTCTGCCAGAACGCACCTTTCTTAGAGTCGCGCATGGCGTTATCATCCAATGCGGAAAGTGAGATAAGAGCGGAACGACGAACACCTCCGGCAACGACGATGAGTCCAATTTGACAAATAATATCGTGCAGGTCGAGTGTTGTAAGACGGCGACCCTGTCGACCTAGCATTTTACTGCGAGTAAAGTTCATGAGGTCGCGGAGAGGAGCTGGCCCGGATGAACGACCACCCATGGTTATGAGGCGTGATCCAGCGGGACGAACCATTGAATAGTCAATGTCAACGTCATAGCCAGAGGCCCAAGCGCGACATGCAAGCACGAATGCGTCGCACCAGCCTTCCTTACTGTCCTCAACAAGAATTGCTGGCTTTTTCTTACCAGTCTGTTTTTGGATTTGTGGAAATTTTTCTACATTTTCTGGTTCTACCGTAAAACCGCAGCCGGCACCGCACATAGAGACATACATAATCTCTGAAAGATCTTCCCATGAGACTGGCGCAATGTAAGCACAGTTATAGGCACATACATTACTAGCTTCACAAGCGTCCCCTGCCGACCATAGTAGTCGCATAGAAGGACAGATATCTTGTTTTAATATGGCTTCACGTACCTCTGCGTATTCTTCATCAGTCAGTGACGAGCCGAGTTTTTTGCGCATGTAGCCCATAAAGCGATCAATCGCCTCACTCCAGGTCTCGCGGCGGCCATATTCATCACGCCAGCGTGCGTAAAACTGATAAAAAATGAACTCTTGGTAGGATGACTTAAAGTATTTACTGCTCTCGGCGATCTTATCGCGAATCTCTTGAGAGATCATAAGCTCTTGCTGACGCTTTTTGGCGTGCTCTTCGCGGTACAAAATAAATGCCTTTGCCGTAGCTGTGTAATCAGTGAGCATAAGTTGACGTTCGACTTCATCCTGAATAGATTCAACATTTGGTATGAAATCTTTATATTTTTTAGCAATTAGCAACATCTCGCCAGCGACTTTATGTGCGACAACAGTAGCCTCGTCTTCACTGCCTTCGCCTGTCTCAATGAGCGCCCTGCTTATCGCTTCAACTATTTTGTCGAATTCAAACGATACGATACGTCCATCGCGTTTTTGTGTCTGTGGCAAGTACTTAGTGTAGGTGCGCACAGTGTTACTTACGGTACGCTTTTTGCCGGTCTCTAATTCGGCGGTAGCTTTTACCATTGGTTTTATCTCCCCTATTTGTATTATTCTTTGCTCCTCTTTTTTTGGAGCATGCCCTCACAAGCAGTACTTTGTAGTATAGGAAAAGAGCGATCTGTTGGCCTGTGACCTACATCACATGTATTGGTGTAACAAAGTCTACAACCGCTATATCTAGCGTTCTACCAGTAGGCACCCGTACCAATTGCTTGACTGATGTGGGTGTAGCCATCCTGTTCTAAGAGAGTCACGAAGTCGTGATTAATCTGACCTATTAGTTGTGGACCTTCGAAAATCATTCCTGTGATTAGCTCGACTAAATTAGCGCCAAGTTTAATTTTTTCATACGCATCCTTAGCTGTAAAAATGCCACCGACGCCAATGATGATAAAACGCTTTCCATAGGTAAGATATGTTTTGCGGATTAATTCGTTTGTATCTTTTTGTGTTGGTTTGCCGCTGAGGCCACCGTGTATGGTATCGGGCAGCACGTCCTTGGCACTTACCTTGGCACGATTTTTCGCTAAATTTCCAATCGTCACACCATCAACACAGTGACGTGCTATAACGCGGAGTAGTCTATTGTATTCTTGCCACGGTAAGTGGCTGGGCATCTTTATAAATAGCGGTGTGACGAGATGAAGTCTATCGACTGCAGTGAGTAGCTTTTCAAGGCGCTCTGGTGTCGTAAAGGGTTCGCCTCCGTAAGTATTAGGACATGAAATATTAAGTGTAATCATGTCACCTACTCGGGCTCGACGCAGGTAATGTAGACTTCCAATATAATCGGCTACTGCCTCATCGTCAGTACAAGTTTGAGGTGAGTTTGTTTTTGCTACTGATATATTGAGGGGAAAATCACGCAGTTGGCGGCCGTCATAGTTTTGTAGTCGGTGCGTAATTGCCTCTACGCCGTCATTAGCAAGCCCGGCGTGGACGACTAGTGATTTAGTATGAGGCAGTCGGTAAAACCACGGCCGTGGATTGCCGTCGCATTGATGAAATGTAATGGAACCACCTTCCATAAACCCAAAACCAATGGCGTGCATAAGTGGTGGCAATGCAAAGTTTTTATCGAATCCGGCTGAGAGACCGACGGGGTTTTGGAACGTAATACCATGAATTGTTTGTTTAAGCGCCTCTGGATTATGGTAAGCCCAGCTCTTACGGATGAGTTTACGAAGCATCGTGCTACGCTGCGTGAGTTTGCCGAGTGATAGGATTGTATCGTGGACTCTATCCGGCGGCAGCTTAAAGAAAATTGGCTTGCCGACATGTTGATATAAACGTTCAGTACTGGTACTTAAAGATGAGATCATATAATCTCACCTTACCTCTGTTAGCAATTTTATACCTATGACGTAGATCACATCCGCGCATTGGCTAGTGACGCTGCAGTTGCCATGGACCATGAGCCCTGAGCGCGTTGAAAATAACGATCACATCAACAACTTCTTGTAACACAGCCCCCACAATAGCTGGAATGAATCCAGTAGAAGCGATCAACATCAAGATTATACTAATAGCGATGCCCACCCATATACTCTGCAGAGCAATGCTAATTGTTCTCTTAGCGATCTGAATAGCCTGAGCGCTTTTTTGAATATCATCAACGAGCACGACAACGTCTGCCGTTTCACTAGCTGCCGTTGATCCCCTTGCGCCCATTGCCATACCGACATCCGCCACGGCCAGAACAGGCGCATCATTAACGCCATCCCCTACCATCATCACGGGGCGAGTTGAAAGGTTTCGTACGACATTAACTTTATCTATCGGAAGACACTCTGCGTGAATATCAGTGATGCCAACCTCTTTTGCAATGCGACTGGCTGTTCCCTGTGAGTCGCCTGTTAACATGAGAGTTTTTGTAATGTGCATAGCCGCAAGCTCACGTATAGCTTGTTTACTTTCGGGTCGAACACGATCACTGAATGTTATTGCTCCTGCAAATTTTCCATCTACTGCTACGTATACAGCAGTTTCACCAGACTTGAGCGCCGTTTCGTGTATTTTTATGTCCTCATGCTTTAAGAATGCGAATTTCCCGACGAGGACTTTTTTACCTTGCACTGTCGCCGTAATCCCTTGGGCAATGACTTCACTGACATTCGTCGGCGAGTGAATAGTAATATGTTGTTTCTTTGTTTCGGTAATCAATGCTTGGGCCAAAACGTGAACGGATTGTTGTTCGGCGCTTGCTGCGTAGGCTAATACCTCACTCTCCTTAAATCCATTCGCTGCGTAGATTTTTTGTATGTCTGGTTCACCATGCGTTAGCGTACCGGTTTTGTCGAATGCAACAACTCGTGTATCTGCCAGTCGTTCCAGAATGGCACCGTTTTTAATGATGATTCCGTTCTTTGCTGCCCGGCTCATGCCAGAAATAAGTGCAATAGGTGCAGCAAGGAGAAGCGGACATGGAGTGGCGACGACCAATACCTCGGCGAATCGAAGTGGGTTGCCAGAGAGTGTCCATGCGACTCCAGCAATAGCGAATGAGATAAGTGTAAATGGTACGGCGTAACGGTCGGCTAGTCGGACGAATGGCGCCGGTACGCTAGTGGCGGATTTAACTAACTTAATAATCTGTTGGTACTGGCTGTCTTCGGCGGTTTTTAACACCTTAATAGTAATACTTCCGCTGCCATTTATAGATCCACTAAGAAGCTGCTCACCTTTTTTGTAGGTTACGGGTAAACTTTCACCAGTTAGCGATGATTCGTCTAGCTCGGCTGCTGGACTTTCGAGCGTGGCGTCTACTGGAACAACCTCGCCGGGCTTTACTAATAGATGATCGCCTATTCTTACCTGTATAAGCGGGATCGTTTCAACCGAATTACCTACGATTTTATGGGCTGTTTGAGGCGCACGCTCCAAAAGATCGTTTAGCTCTCGCTTGGCTCTGTTAGCTGCGTAATCTTCAAGAGCTTCGCCACCAGTGAGCATCAAAACAATAATGATAGCCGCCCACTGCTCGCCGACGGCGATGGTGCTTATAATGGCAGTGACGGCGAGGATATCAATGCCGTATCGGCCTTCGCGCAGGGTCATGATCATCTCATAGCCAAGTTTTATGGCGACGACGAGTGAAAAGAAACTAAGAAGAGCTACTGCGCCGCTATGAAAGTTAACCGTTTCGAATACGGCACTTATCAATATACAGACAAGTACGAGTGATACTAAAGGATAGCTCTTAATAAAACGCTGTAAGTCATTCATAATACTTATGGCTTTAATTATACGCGTAATCTGTTCTAAGCAAAAACTTATTATTATAGTTTACACTTCTACCTATCTCTATGAAATTACCGTTTAATTCAGATGACGACGCAGTTATCCGAGGCAGACAGACTGCTCCTTTTGTATCTGGTAGATATTCGAGCTTTACGCCTGTTTCACAAGGTTCACATCCTGCTCAAGAAGAGAAAAGCAGCTTTCGTTTGATTTTTCGCTTCCTCGTTTTAGTCGGTGCTCTCTATCTGACCTATACTTGCTATGGTCTTATATCGCACGGATTTAATCTTCATTCCGCTCAAGCGGCCGCAGTCGCTGCGCTACCCACCAAACCGCAGACGATCTGTCTAGATCCTGGCCACGGTGGCGATGATCCGGGTGCAACAAGTAGTGACGGCGGCATTACAGAGCGCGATATTAATCTCCAAGTCGCTCAGCAGGTTGAACAGTCGCTCCAGACTGCAGGTTACAAAGTGTATATGACGCGTACGACCAACGATGAGACACTTTCTAATAGTGATAGGTACACCTACTGCAATAATCAGCACGCAACTATTATGGCCTCTATTCACCATAACGATTATTCGGACAGCACGGTGGATTATTCAACAGCTCTATTCTATAAGGACCAAGATCAAGCATTGGCATCAAGTATCCTCGATAGCGTCTCATCTAAATTGCAAACAACCAACGATAACATTGCTCAATTTGATGATGGTGTTTTGTCGGAGTCCACTATGCCTGCAGCATTAAGCGAAGGATTTTTTATTACAAGTGATAATGAATATGCGCAGCTAACAGCGGCAAATTCTACACGGCTCTCAGATGAAGCGGCTGGTATTACGACGGGCATTGTGAACTACTTCACTAAACCGAAGTCTTCACAGCCGGCCATTAATACGAATCCACAAGTTATTGAACGCAGTGACACATAATAAATAAAGACAGAACGAGCCTGTCTTTATTTATTATGAGCGGGTGAGCTTTTTCTTCAGCGATTTGAGTTTTTTCTTCAAAAGGCGCTTGCGGGATGCCCCATGCCAGTTCTTATGCTTAGCCATGCGTTTTAATCCAATCTTTTACTATTTATGCAATCATACCACATTTTGACCGAATTGGGGGTGATATTCTCCTATGATAAAATTTGTCTATGGTTACCTGCGAGATCAACGAGCTGATTTCGACCCTCGGGTCGAATGAATTCCATGACATGACCGCGCCCGAATACACCCCGGAGGTGACGAGGTTGTTCATCGCTTGCGGTGGGTGCCCCCGTCCAGCTGCCTGCTTCTTCAAGGGCGGATGTGAACTGGGCAAGCCTACTGGCTGATCCTTCCGTGTACCATATTCCTCTGCCTTCTCGCCAACCGGGTCGGCAGAGGAAGTCTCTCAACAGACGGATATCTGGTAGTTATAGTATAATAACGATTGCTTTATGAAACGACTCGACAATTATTCTCAAAATTTTCTACGTAGTCCACGGCTTATTAAAGAGCTCGTCGGACACTCTTCGATCTCCAAAAAGGATCTTGTATATGATATTGGTGCGGGAAGCGGTGTTATATCATCGGTGCTTGCCGAGCGTGCTCGAGCGGTGGTGGCGGTCGAGTTTGAGCCACGCATAGTCGCAACCCTACGAGCTAACATGGAACGCTATTCAAACGTGAAGGTTTATCAGGGTGATTTTTTAAAGATGCCACTACCTCAAGATGCTTATAAGATTTTTGCAAATATTCCTTTCCATCTTAGCTCACCAATTGTTCATAAAATTGCCGAGGCAGATAACCAGCCAGAAGCAGTTTACCTCGTGGTTCAAAAACAGTTTGCGAATAAACTGCTTCCTGATTCTGACCACTTTACTGGACAGCTTGGTATGATGATAGGTCCGGATTTCGCTGTTCGTATTCGTAAACGTTTGCAGCGAACTGACTTTTGGCCACACCCCAACGTAGATACTGTGCTACTTGAAATGGTGCGCCGTGAGCAGTCACTTATTCCTAAAGAAAAGATGCCCGCTTATCGTGAATTTATAAAGGGTTGTTTTTCAGACCCGAAGATATTTGTCAAAACACCGCGTCAGGCTGCTGGTCTTGCGTCTGATATTAGACCTTCTCAAATGAAGCTGATCGAATGGGTTACATTGTTTAATCTTTGGTCGATGGAACAGGATCGTAAAAAATAGTCTCTGCTAATCTATCGCCGCATGTCTCATGTATGGCATAATACCGCATATGCATACAGATGAAATTTGGCAACTTTATAATGATAACGGAACGCCTATTCCAGGTGTGGGCGATACGCCGGAAAATTTACGTCGTGATAAAACACGCATTGTCGCGAATGCGCATGTGTGGTTCTGGAAAAAAGACGGTGATGATATCGCTATTCTTCTCCAAAAACGGTCTCTGACTAAAAGCACGCGTCCTGGATGGTATCACATTTCTGCGGGCGGCCACATCAATATGGGCGAGGCGCCACTTGAGGCTGCGTTACGTGAGACAAAAGAAGAAATGGGTCTTACACTTAAAGCTGACGAGCTACACTATGTTCACTCCACTAGGATCGTTGCGGTTAATCCTAACGACATCGTGCACGTTTATTTATACCAACTTACCGGTAATGAGAAAATCACTCACGATGATGGTGAAGCTGAATCGTTTGATTGGCGTTCGCTTGATGATTTTGAACACATGGTAAAAGGTGCTGAGACGCATAACCTCGTTCCTCAAGGTCAACTTTATTTTGAAACACTTATCGCAGCAATTAAGTACGAGGTAAAGAATTAAGGCTGTAGGAAAAACGTCCTGCAGCCTCGTTTTTTGTCTTAAGTTCAGCAATAAGTATCTGATCTTTGTCGCGAAGTGACTGTTTTTTTGAAGGCATGAATTACTACTTATGCTCAGACGTAGCAATTGGAATGGTTTTTAGTATCTTGCGAAGGTACGGATCACCATCCGGGAACATATCAATAACAGTCAAAGTATTAATGATTACCCCGTCGCCTTTATGGAGACGCTTGTCCTTTTGAACAGTGACATGCGGCTTAAAGTCGTTTCCTACAAATTCAGGTACATTAAATCGTACATTGCCTTTTTCTAAAAAACTTACGAGTTCAAGATGGAGTTTGGTAATGGCTTCATTTTTCTCAAGGAGCGTTACCTGTACGTTCTTTTCATCGCCGAACCATACATCTTCTGCTGCGGTTGTAGAAACGGTTTGTAGTTTTTGAGATTCCTGAATACAGTTTTGTAGCAGGATTTCTTCGTCCCAGTCGATAGCGAAGATATCGGTAAGCGTTACATGAAGAGGCCAATCCGCAGGTTTATATATTGTACCTTCAGCTACGGGTTCAAGAAGTTGGACGATTGTATATTTTTGAGTAAAGCCTGTCATAACTACATGATACCTCTTTTTCGAACACTCGACCTATCATATTTTCATTTCTGATTGGTCTTATGTGTCCAGCGAGACTGGGTGATATAAGAAATTTGTGAACTGGTTGGAGTTAGTCAATGCACCATCTTCGTGCTGTTTAAAGCGTGAACTTATCCCCTTAGTCGTTACGAAATATTGTGATCCATTTTTAGTGACAAAAACACGACCAAAACGCTCGTGATCTTGCAAGAGCTGATCTCAAAAACATCCCAACTCCTATTGTTCTATTTGAGCAATATTGGCAAGATTGTTGCTGGGAACATACAGTTCATCTTCCCTTTCATCTAAATATCGGCCAAATGAAATAACCAGAGCCTCAAGATCCTCAGTGGTCATCTATTCTTTCGTTTCTTTTTCAGTAGGCTCGTATAATTCGTGCGTAACCATATTGTAGCAAAAATCATAAAAAAGACTGAGACGTCTCTTAGTAAACTAGGACCTGCTTATGTGTTCAATTAAATATAAAAAATAGAGACACAGCAAGCATTTGTATGATGCAATAAAAAATGCTGTTAGCTTCATGAAAGCTAACAGCATCATATTTACATCACGTGATTTGAATTAAAATGTGAAGCGCCTGGTGGGCGCACCACATAAATCGTGGTACGTTCACCAGGCGGTGGTTCAGATGGTTGCGATGTTGATCGCGTAGGCAGCGCGAGCCCGCGCCTCCTTGATGTTCCGGCCCTTGTCGCCGAGGCCGAGAGCCTTGAGCGTGTCGGGGTGGAGGTTGCCCTTCTCGTCCAGCGTGTGGCCGGCGATCGCCAGCTTCAACGCCTCCACGGACAAGTCGTTGCGGAGCCGAGCGCGGACAGTTGAGAGCGCCGCGCGCGCCAGATAGGCGCCGGTTGCTCCCGTGCTGCGGTCCTGGTGGTCCAGGCTCCCGGCCACCTTGGGCAAGGGGCTGTCGCTCTTGCACTGCTCCACAGTCTTTGCCCACGCGCGGTTCAGGCGCTTGGACCAGACGATGAATCTGTCGCTCTGGAACTGGGCGAGCATCAGCTGAGCACCGGCGTACTGCCGCGTGGTCAGACCCTGCTTCGCGAGTTCCGCCCGCGCACCGCGGATCAGCGCCCATCTGAGATCGCTATCCACGAGCATGGGGTCCGACAGCTTCGGCTGGTGGTTGCTCTTACGTGCCGCCATGGCGGTCACTCCTCTCATCGTAAGAACCAGGACTCTCCTGGCTCTTGAGATTAAGAATATAATAGCATATATGTATTATATAGTCAATAGTTTTTTCGGGTAACTATACCTTTACAACAAGTAAATAGTTAAGGCTTCTTGGGGTGTACTTGCTATAAGGGGATAGTCACCAAATAACACAAAGATATTTTATTATGCAAATCATTGCAAACACCCCTAGCTCGCAGCAAAGATTGCGA
>DATIJL010000005.1 GCA_035478595.1 Candidatus Chromulinivoraceae bacterium | reverse complement strand
GACAAGGCAGTGAGCGGTCGCCCGAAGCAGTACCCCGAATATTCGTAAGCTATGCTCTAAAATGCGTAGTTTTTTTGTTTTTATAAACATCCGCACAAATTATTTACCCACTCCATTACCAACTCGTTTGCACCAAGCATTACCCTTTGACTTTTCCCCCAAAAACAGATACAATAGTCGGGATATGAAAAGCAGTATACACCCAACTAACTACCGCCCGGTCGTATTTAGCGACGACGTGGCTGGGTTTGCCTTCCTTACACAAAGTACAGCGCAAACCAACGAAACTATTAAATGGGAAGATGGCAACGAATACCCACTCGTTAAAGTCCACATCTCATCAGCTTCTCACCCATTCTTTACGGGCGAAGAAAAGATCATCGACACCGAAGGTCGTGTCGACCGCTTTAAGGCTCGTTTTGCTGCCGCTGAAGCTCGCAAGGAACAACTTGCGTCTAAGGCTAAAAAGCTTAACGCCCTCAAAAGTAAAAAAACCGAAAACTAGCGTTTTTACCTTAAGGAGACCTCACTACTGATAAAGAGGTCTCTTTTTGTTACAATATAAGAGAAGATAACCAAAGGAAGATGATGCAACCACAGCAAGACCAGTACAATCCGCCAGTACCACAGCCGCTCGAACCATCAAAAAAGCGTAACGGGCGCAAGATCGCTGGCATAACCTTGCTTGTCACACCTACGGCACTTATTATCGTAACGGTTATTATATATGCGTTGATGAACTTTGTTTTTGCCGGAAATTCTTCAACCGACAGCGAACTGTTCGGTAGCCAGTCAGCGCTTACAACCGGCCTTAACGTACTTCTCTTCCTCACAGGTACCGTGGGAGTTTTAACCTGGCTTCCCGCGCTTATCATTGGAATCGTCCTTTTAGCAACCCAGAAAAAGCAGTAAATTATGCCAAGTATTACCCTCAATATCCCAGACCTCCAAGCCGAAAAAGCCAAATTGGCTGATTTTTTGGCATCGCCAAGTGCATACAATGACCCGGAATTTTCTGCAAAAAACCGGCGTTTTACCGAACTGGACGGGATTTTAGCACTCGCCATTGAGCGTCAAACGCTTGAAGCTCACCTGGTAGAGGCGCGCGAGTTAGCAAATGGTAACGATGAGCTTGCAGAGCTCGCTAAAATGGAAATTAGCGAGGACGAAGCAAAACTCGCCAAGCTTGAGGACGACCTGTTTATAAAACTGGCACCAAAAGACCCTAACGACGAGAAGAACGTCATTATAGAGATCCGTGCTGGTGCGGGCGGCGATGAAGCTAGTTTATTTGCCGCCGAGCTCTACCGTATGTATTTGCGCTACTGCGAAATGCATAGTCTAAAAACAGAACTCATAAGCGAAAGTGCCAACGACACGGGTGGCTATAAAGAAGTTGTCTTTAAAATTAGCGGCGATTCGCCCTATGCGCAACTTAAGTTCGAATCTGGTGTGCACCGCGTTCAGCGCGTACCGTCAACCGAATCTCAGGGGCGTATCCACACCAGTACGGTTACCGTGGCAGTCCTACCCGAGGCCGAAGAGACAGATATCGAAATTAATCCAAACGATCTGCGCATAGATATTTACCGCGCCAGCGGCCATGGCGGGCAGTCGGTCAATACAACCGACTCCGCGGTACGTATTACCCACATTCCAAGTGGCATGGTTGTAACTAACCAGGATGAAAAATCACAAATTAAAAACAAAGAGAAAGCTATGGGTGTTCTTCGAGCTCGTCTCCTGCAGCAAAAAATCGACGCTGAACAGTCTAAGCTTGCCGCCGAACGCCGCAGCCTCATTGGCTCAGGCGACCGCAGCGAAAAAATCCGCACCTATAACTTTCCTCAGGATCGCATTACAGATCACCGTATCGGATACTCGCGCAGTAATATTCCCGCTGCAATGAACGGCCAAATTGATGACCTAATAGAGCACCTACAAAGTTATGAACGAGAACTCGCTGCTAAAAACGCAAGTAATTAAAGACTGGCTGTTAGCAGCCGCCGCCCGTCTCAAAAACGCGGGCATTCCGACACCTCGCCTTGATGCTGAAATCATTTTAGCCCATACCCTTCGTAAAAGTCGGACGTATCTGCATGCTCACGACGATGAGCAGCTTGAGTCCAGAAACCTCGAGATTGCTGATGCTCGCATAGAACTACGGCTTGATCGTACACCAGTAGCCTACATCATAGGTCATAAAGAATTTTATGGTCGACCATTCAAAGTAACCCCGGCAACACTAATTCCCCGCCCCGATTCGGAAACGATTATTACTTTGCTAGATGAACTTTTGCCACCAGCCTTTTCACTTATTCACGACATACCAAAGCGGCTGGTAGATATCGGAACTGGTAGTGGCTGCCTCGGTATAACTGCCAAGCTCGAACATCCAGAACTCGACATTACTATTTGCGATATCAGCAACCATGCGCTTAATGTTGCAAAGTCAAATGCAAAAGCTCTAAAAGCCGAGGTCACACCTATCTTGAGTGATCTTTTGACTGATTACCCATTCTCCCCCGACATCATTATCGCCAACTTGCCTTACGTTGATCCGGAATGGGAGCGTTCGCCCGAAACCAACTACGAACCGGCTCTTGCCTTATTTGCTGATAACGATGGCCTTGCTCTGATTTATAAATTGATCGACGAGGCTTCCCCGCGCATTACCGCGAATGGTCTTGTATTTCTTGAGGCTGATCCTCGTCAACATGCAGCAATCAGTACCTACGCAAAAACCCGCGGCTTTGCCGTACGGGCAAAGCGCGGGTTTATTATCGTGTTAGAAAAACTTTAGCTTCCGCTGTTTCCCGTATACTCAGAAAGAGTTACGTTAACGGTAAGCGTCTGGTCACCGCGTAGGATTGTCAGCTGAATTGTATCACCAGGTGCATATTCCGCTACAAGGCTTGATACATCGCCACGTGCCCCAACACCTATACTACCAACTTTGGTAATAATGTCTTTATCTTTAATACCAGCTCTATCTGCCGGACCACCACTTACAACAGCCGTCTTGCTATCACCATTAAAGACATAGCCGCCTTGCTTAACTGATAAGTTATAGTGCTTTGCAACGTCGGCAGCAATAGGAATATAGTTCACGCCGAGAAAGGCACGGTGCACGCCTTTACCGGCTAGCACACCCTTCATGATTCCCTTGGTGGCATCAACCGGAATCGAGAATCCGATACCCTGGGCGTCCTGAATGATTGCCGTATTAATACCGATGACCTGACCGCTTAGGTTGAGAAGCGGACCACCTGAGTTGCCAGGGTTAATTGCGGCATCTGTCTGGATAAGGTCCGTCAGATTTTCAACCGTACTACCAGATTGTGCAGAGATAGGACGGCCGGTTCCCGAAATAATTCCGCTCGTAACCGTATTCTGATACTGGCCGAGTGAGTTTCCAATTGCTATGACCTTTTGACCTACTTGAATAGTCGAAGAATCTCCAAGTTCTGCTGGTGTCAGATTATTCACGTTAGGTACTTTCAGGAATGCTACGTCATTGAGCGGGTCACTGCCAAGCACTTGTACGTTGTCATATGTAGTACCGTCAGAAAGCGCGATACTCACCGTTGTAGCACCATCAATCACATGCTTGTTCGTCAGGATGTAACCATCTTTGCTAATAATGATGCCCGTTCCAGCACTTTCCTGAGTGGCATAGTCTGATGAAGTACTTGGCGATGTAGTAAGGATTGAAACCACACTTGGCGAAACCTTACTAACAACATTAGCAATATCCGTCTCTTCTTGTGTCACTGGCTTATTTCCATCATTAGCAACTGTTTGGTGTTGCGCTACATTAGATGCCTGATTACCAGCAACGTACGAATAGATTTTCGCACCAACGATACCTGCGATAATACACAGTGCGATAATAAGAACGATAATAATGGCGATGAGCTTACGAGGTGATCGTTTTCGTGCGACCACTACTGATTCTGTTGCATGCGCCTTAGGTGTCACAGACACTACCGTTTCTTGTTCTTTGTGTTTTGTATCGTTCTCTTCCATCACCTTTTAGCCTACCCTCCTAAACTGAATCAATGCTTAAACTGCGCCAACATTTACCGTATTAAAGAAAACAACCAAAATAAGAATGACGCTGACTGATAATAGTAGAGGCATGATCATATCGTTCGAGTGAACAGAGCCATGCTTTTCGTAACTAGCATAGGCCCGCTCGGCCACAAAACTGAGGGCAATCGTAATGAGTGCTCCCTGTGGCAGTTTTACACCACCCGCACCGGGAATGCTATATGCGAACGTCCAGTGGTAAAACAACCAACCAAGTTCAGCAAATATAAGTCCCCATGCAAGGCTATAGAATGAGACGTGCGCTTCTTCATAGCTACCAAGTACGTGACGAGCTGCGCTGTATCCTATCACCCACATAAGTAGCACAACAAGTGACGACCACCAACCATACGATACAGTCATGAGGGCTGTGACGCCTAAAAAGGTTGCGGCACCCGCTTGTACAGCGACAAATGATCTCTTGGAACGTGGCTTAATAAACAGCAACCAAAATGCATACAGAAGCGCAATAAGGACTTGTACGACGAGTGCGCCATTTGCAGCATACAACAACACCACGATACTAAGACCTACAATAATGTCGACAATGTTAGACTGTAGGTTGGCAAACCAATAGCGGGGCCTCACTGCAAGAACGCGCCACTTACTTAAAAGTATAAGAAGGAAAGCTACCCAAGGTGTTTCTATCGCCCATACAACTCCCAGAATAGCCGCGGCAAGTGCAAGGTTTAATCCGACATAGATGATCTCACTAAAAAGCGAGCGTTTGTTTGGTAATCGTAAAAGCTCCATAATCTAGTGCCTATTATACATCATCTAACCAGCATTGGTCGATGAGCTAGAGGCAGCAGATGGATCTTTGCCAAAGATGACCACAAAGTTTACACCAGATGGAACGGTTACAGGAGGAGCTGACGTCTTAGTCTTTACGCCAAAGGTTGATTCTAGTTTTGCTTTTGTAGCGGTCATGCCGTCACCAATTTGGTAAATCTCGACTGCGTCGTAATTCCCCGCTGGAGCTGTATCAACGTTACCGACGATAAAGCCTGCACTTGTGAGTTTACTAGCTTGAGTCTGTGCAACACCAGCAACACCCGATCCATTAAGAACTTCGACATTTGCACCTTCACGAGTAACAGGATCACTGCTGAGTTTTTGCTTCAAGAAAGCCTGAACTGCTGAGTAATCAAACTCACCGGCAGAAGGTACAACGACACTCGCCCCACCATAATTACTATCCGTAAATAGCGAATTATCGCCAGCATCAAGACTAATACGGTTGATGTTCTCTGGTTTAACATCACTTCCAAGCTTCATAAGTGTGCGAATTTCTTTTGTTTGGAAGTTCGTTCGTAAATTGTCGCCCAGCGCATCTAGTAAACTAGAAACCTTAGTGGGATCAGCGAACGTGCCAGTACTGACGGCTTTTTGCTTCAAGGCAACGATGATTTTTTGCTGATTAATTTCACGATCAGGGTTAGATTTTGCAAGCCCGTATGTTGGAGCACTATCACCACGAGCCTCGGCAAGGAATAATGCGTGGATACCGTCCAGATGTTGAACGCCCGGACTATATTTTACATAGAAACACTTGTAGCTACAGCGCCAGTCAAAGTTACGATCAAGAATACTACCAGGTTGCACACCAGCCGGCACCGAACCGTCACCTTCAATATCAACATCAACCCCACCTACGGCGTCTACAGCTGCTTTAATCACAGTGTTATTAACGTGGACGGCGTACTGGATATCCATGCCAAAGATGTTGCCGATAAATTGACGTGTCTTTGTAAGACGATCCTGTTCAGCAGATGGACTCGTCATGTCGGTGTTACTACAACTATAATACTCGTTGATCTTGCCTTCGTAACCACTGTTGCAAGCCATGCCGTACTTTACATAGAGATCACGCGGAATACTATACATGTCTACGATTTTCTTGTTCTGGTCGATACTCATAACCATCATAGAGTCAGTCAGGTACGCGCCACCATGTCCTGGGTCATCTTCAGATGTTCCCAAAATGAGAATATTGCTCCGACCATTGGCATCCTGCCTAAGTGGCTGATTTTGAATGATATCAAGGATACTTCCCTGGAAGATATTACCCCCAGCATGTAATGCTTTATATACCAAAAAGCCTCCAAGACTTAGAATAGCCAAAAGGATGACAATAATAGTCCACTTGATGATACGGCGTTTTTTACTCTTAGGCTTCTTAACTTTACGACCACGCTTGCCCTTCTGCGGCGGCATGTCGTTCATGTCAATACCGCTTAGCGAGCTCGTTATATCGTCTCGAGCAACGCCCAGTTCGGCGCGGCCAGGAATAGCCAATTGGTCTTTTGGCGCATCACCATCTTTATGAACACTCATAAAACGAGATGGAAGTTCATCTGATGGCTTGCCAATGCGACGCTCCGTGCCACCAGGGCGACGCGGAACAAATCCGTCTAGTGAATGTCGTTGCTGTCTCATAAATACTTCACTTACTATATATGATCCGTGTCATTTTTTGAACCTAAAAATCATAACTGTTTTGCTTTTACAGAGGCCACGAAAAGGTGTATAGTTAGTCTAATGGAAGCCACATTTATGCAGCGCCACCCTCTTTTTAAGGATGCACTCAATATCCTTATCTTTATCGTCTGCGTACTAATTGGCACACTTCTTATTAATACATACGTTTTTCGTAGCTTTAATGTACTTGGTCCCAGTATGGAGACTACGCTATATACTGGCGATCGCCTCATCGTTAATCGCCTACCTGTTACATGGGCACAATTACAAAACAAAACATACATTCCAAACCGCGGACAAATTATCGTATTTAAAAACCCACAATACAATGCCGGTACTGGCGATGAATTTATTGTAAAACGTGTTATTGCCTTCCCGGGTGAGCGAGTCGTCGTAAAAGACGGCGTCCTAACGGTTTATAATCAGCAAAACCCCAATGGTTTTCAACCAGATAAAGCTCAGGCAAACGACACTACGAGCCATCCCGGTTCGCCAACCAGTGGCAATGTTGATACGGTCGTAACCGACGGTACGCTATTCGTTTCAGGTGACCACCGCGAAGGTGATTATTCATACGACTCACGAAGCGGTCTAGGACTTATTCCCTTTTACGATGTAGTTGGACCCGTAAATATGCGGATCTACCCATTTACAAAAGTCCGGTTCTTCTAGAACCGGACTATCAATTTCATAAAGTATAAAGGACTATCAGCTATCGCCTAGAAGTTTCTTGATACGCTTAAAGTCAAGATCGCTCTTGAATCTAATAACGATTTGGCCAGCGCCCTTAGCATTTGTCTTCACGCTCACATCAGTTGAGAAGCGTTTAACAAGCCGATTCGTTTCATCTTCATATGGCATAGCCGCCACTTTTTGGCGCTGCTCATTCTCAATTGGCGACTTAGCAGCTTTTTTAATCTGCACGATAAACTGCTCTATCTTACGTGCGCTCCACTCCTCTTTAAGGATACGTGGCAAAATTTCTTCAATCACATCTGCATCAAGGTTAATCAGCGGACGAGCCTGACCCTCACGAAGGCGACCATCAAGTAGCGCTTCACGTACAGATTCTGGCAAGCGCAAAAGACGCAAGGTATTACTAATGGCACTCACCGATTTGCCGCCAACACGTTGACCAATCTCATCAAGCGTAAGATTAAACTGGTCGCGTAACTTGAGATATGCCGTGGCTGTCTCGAGAGGATTAAGGTCGCGGCGCTGTAGGTTTTCAATCAATGAAAGTTCTAGCTTGTGCTGGTTAGACAAGGTGCGTACGAGAGCTGGCATCTTATCAAGACCCGCCATCTTAGCCGCGCGATACCGACGTTCACCGGCTACAATCTGGTAGCCATTTTTTTGTGGTGTCACCACAATTGGTTGCAAAATGCCATGTTCAGTGATGGAAGCAGCAAGCTCCTCAAGGGCAACCTCGTCAAAAGCACGACGTGGCTGATCAGGATCAGCAGAAATCTCCGTAATTTTAATATTACGTAGTTCGCTGACGCGATCGTCCTGGGCTGCCGTTGGATCAAACGATTCGTCCAGAAGTTCCGTTGGGATCAATGCGTCAAATCCGCGCCCCAAACCTTTTTTCACGCCCATGTTACTCCCTCCATCTTATTTCTCTATCTAACTAGCCCGCTCTATAAGTTCTTTGGTAACTGCCTTGTAGGCCCTCGCGCCCTTAGAGAACTTATCGTATGCGCCCACCGGCAAGCCGTGGCTTGGAGCCTCTGCAAGACGGATGTTACGTGGAATTGTCGTCTTAAATACTTTGCCAGGAAAGTGCTTTTTAATCTCCTCGTGCACCTGACCGCTAAGAGTCGTACGGCCATCTACCATTGTTGGCAAAACACCGATGAGATCGAGCGTAGGGTTCATACTCTTTCGTACGAGTTTCATTGTCTCAAGTAACTGTCCGAGTCCTTCAAGTGCATAGAACTCTGCCTGTACGGGGAGAAGCACATACTGTGCTGCAATCAGCCCGTTCACAGTTAACAAGCTAAGGCTCGGTGGACTGTCGATCAAAATAAAATCATAGCTCTGCGGTAAAGTTCCGATCGCGTTTTTAAGCCGTGTAAAACGACGATTTGCCTGAGCCAGCTCTACTTCTGTATTTGCAAGTTGCGGCGTAGTTGGTGCAAGATACAGGTTTTTATGATCGGTCGCTATGATAATATCAACCAACTGCGTTGTCTCTAAAATAACATCGCTCATAGTAGCCTCAAGCGACTGCTTATTGATCCCTAGGCCGCTCGTAGCGTTTCCCTGGGGATCAAAATCAATCAACAGTGTCTTCTTACCCTGCTTTGCCAAATAGTATGCAATATTGACCGCACTGGTCGTCTTGCCTACACCACCTTTTTGATTGGTTACCGAAATGACTGTCGTCACTGTTTATTACTTCCCTCTTTTACCCTATTGTAGCATGAGCACGAAGGAATTTAATCGGTTTCTTCTTCTACCAACACATTTCCGCTCTGGTGCTGCCATAGACGATAGTAGCGGCCTTTTCTCTCAAGGAGCTGTTTATGTGTTCCCTGTTCAATGAGTCGACCTCCGTCCATAACAATAATCCTATCCATATGGCGCAGAGTTGATAGGCGGTGGGCGATTGCAATGACCGTTCTGTCGTTCCAAAGACGTTCTAACGCTTCCTGCACAAGCACTTCGGACTCGCTATCAAGCGCGCTGGTTGCCTCATCTAAAATAAGGAGCGGCTTGTCGTCGAGAAATGCCCGCGCAATAGCGACACGTTGGCGCTGGCCCATCGAGAGCTTAATGCCGCGTTCACCAACAAGAGCCTCGTAGCCACCAGAGGTCTGAGTTATAAACTCATGGGCATGAGCTCGGCTTGCTGCCCGTTCAATTTCCTCTTGAGTTGCGTCTTTATCTGAACCATACGCGATATTTTCGCGAATCGAGCGATGAAACAGTGGCGTATCCTGTGGTACATAGGCGATCAAATCAACTAATTGTCGATTGTCGACAGGCTGGCCATCGATCTCAACCATTTCAGTAGGTAATTCGTAATAGCCAAGTAGTAATTTAATAAGAGTCGTCTTGCCACTTCCACTTGCACCTACAATACCAACCTTCTCATTTTTCTTAATCGTCAGATCAATCGAACTCAAAATCTCACGCTCCGGTTTGTCCGGGTATGAAAACGTCAGATTTTTAAAACTCAAGCTTTTATCAAACACGAGCATATCGTGTTTTTTTAACTGGTGTTGCCCGTTAAAATGCTCTGTCGTTACGTTACTATCACCAAATAGGTACCGATAAGCCTCTTCTATGCGTCCGAGTTTTATCGTAAACTGTGACACGTTCCAGATGACCATCCAAATATAGTCAGAGAAAATCAGTAACGTCGAAATAAATGTCGTTATCCGTGCAACACTTATTTGTCCATGCATGAACAGATAGACATTAAGTAAGATCGTTGCCGGCCATATAACCCATCGCACCATAAGGCTCATTGCACCCCAGAAGACGATACTCCAAAAAAATGCTCGGCTTGACGCATCGGCCACTTCCTTACGCCGCTTTACGATTTCGTTAAACTCCGATCGCTCGCGACGAAATGCCTTAACACTTACAAAGTTGCTAATAACATCAATGGAATACCCATCAAGGTTTGCACCAATGTCTGTAAGATCACGTTCAGTACTTACCGCACGACCAACAAGTTTGCGACCCGCAACAAACATTATGACAATCGAGACCACAAAGACTACACCCGTAGTCACATTAACACTAAACATAATACCCGCAATAATCGGCAGTTTTACGAGCAAATCAGCATACTGGTAGCAAAGATTATTAATAAAATCCCTGAACTCACGCCCTATTAGTGCAACATAGCTACTTATTTTACCGGTAAATTTATCAATAAAATAAGGATACGGCTTGCTCATAACAGCCTGGAAAACGATATTCTCAAACTCATAGCCTTTTGCGTTGATAAGCTTACGGAAAAACAGCTCCGCACTGCGCCAAAGCACGTCATGGCCAACACTGATAGCAATCAGAATACCAACCAGCCAATATAACGTATTTTTTGAGACTGGCTGAGTACTCAATGTTGCAACAAACTCACCAATAAATACTGGCAAGACGGCAAGTAATACACTTGAAATGACGAAAAGGCTAAAAACCGCAATGAAGCGGCCCTTAAATGTAGCTATAAAACGGACATATGCCCGTAGCGAAGCAAAACGCTTCTTGGATTCAATTGTTTTCATGAGGTTTCTCGATTTTAGGATTATATCTTGCGGGTTACCACCATACCCTAAAACCGAGAAACTATTGATGTTCTATTTAATAGAAACGATTTCGATCTTTGAGTATTTTTGGCGGTGTCCCATTTCTTTGTGAACACGCTTTTTTGCCTTGTAGCGAATGGCACGGACTTTATCGCCCTTTACTAGTTCTTCAACTACCTTGGCGGTTACTTTTACACCCTTTACCGCTGGTGCGCCGACGGTGGTTGTATCTCCGTCAATAACCAACAGTGCGTCTAAGGTGAGCTCTTTAGTGCCTTCCTGGAGGAGGTCCACCAGTAGGGTCTCTTTTTCGGCAACAATAAACTGTTTGCCACCGATCTTAACGACTGCTTTTGTCATAGATATCCTTTAAAATTATTAATCAATCTTGCTCATTGTAACAGATGAGCGCTTGTTTAGCAACAGTTACTGAGCTGCTGACGTTCCGTGTACGATATTATTGGCATGTAACCAACCCTCAACACTTCCGCCATCAAGATATTGACCATGCGCCGGAACAACCACCACGCTTCCGCCAGTAGCAACGTATTGGTTAATTGGTTCAGTAATATAATATTCACCTGAAATCGGTACTGCCGAATAACTCGTGATTGCCTTCATAACATCGTAGTTCAACACGTACTTACTGACGTTAATGAGCGTGCTTGGTGCATCCTCTGGTCGTGGCTTTTCGACAATCCGAACAAACTCATGACGCTCGTTAAGGTCAAGCACACCGTAGTGGCTCACTGCACCACGTGGAACATTCACTCCGAGCATGGCGTTTCCACCTTCTGGTGTTGCATCAAGCAAACGGCGCACTTCACTACTTCCATCGGCATTATATATAAAATCATCGCCCATCAGTACTACGACAGACTCACCTACCTCGAGTTTGGGCATAACCAGACTGACCGGGATAGCGGTACCGTATTTGCCGTTGGTATTTTGCACAATAAAATGGAATGATACATTCTGCGGTGGTCGTACAAGTGACAGCATCCCCTCTTTGCCGTTGCCGATAAGATACGCATCCAGCACACCGTTATCGCTGTAGTACGCTTGTAACTGCGTCATCCACTCACTTACCACAAAGTAGATATCAGTGATACCCGCGGCAATGCAATCTTGCACCACATAATCAACAAGCGGACGGTTTCCGATTGGCAACATACATTTTTCAATTGCTTTGGTAATCGGTAGGCGGCGTGTGCCCCATCCTGCAACTGGAATAACGGCTTTTGAAATCTTCATTACTCTAGGATACTAGATCTGGCCGCCGCTGTACAAACTTATAAACACAACAGCAAGCGAAATGATACTAACGAACTTGTATGCACCGTGGTGACGATACCATGTTGTGCGGAACATCTTTGGTAATTTATTACGACTAGCTTGTGTCAACAACGCCACACCAGCCATGATCGTCAAAACTATCAAAACCATGACTGCAGCAGGCGTAAGTGATTCTGCCATCATGGCAACTCGGGTCATAATACTAATCGAACCACTGGTTGAGGCCTTTAGTGACGGTTGAGCAGAAGCTGCGGCAAGCGTTGCAACTGGCTCTCCATAAAGCACCACAACAAGTGTTGTTGGTCGACCTTCAAGTGAACCATCTACAGTTGCAATCCCCATCTCGGTATAGTGTGCGTCTAAGATGTTAGCCCGATGATCTGGCGAAGCCATCCAGGCAGTTGTCACTGCGCCAGCCGTAGAAAAATCTTTAGCCAAATTTTCACCCGCATAGGCATAGTTGTAACCTACTTCATTAAACCAATACCATGGTGTTTTACCGTCCGGCGCGGTATGCGCCCAGTACTGCTGCTTGAACATGTCCTGTGCCTTCATGAATGCCGCTCTAGACAGCGCGTCGCTTAGCTTTAGTGACTGAAGATTGTTACTCGAGCGTTGCTGATTTGTTTCACTTAAAAGATCGTTCGGTGTAATTGGTTGTTGCGCGCCAAGAACTGTACCGTTGGCTGAAAAACTCAAGCTAACCTGCATAATAAAAACAAGAACCGCCACGAGTAATAAACTGTGACGGCGAATGAGATGCGGTCTATATTGATTGGCTCCATGTGGTACGAGCGCCATTTTAAGATGGTGCCGGAGCCATTTTTGAAGCCGCGTGACTTGTGTGTTTTTCTTCTTTGTCTTCACCCTTGTCCCAAAGTATAAACAACTTTTGCTAAAAAAGCGAGAGTCTGGTTTTATATGTATATTATGCGTAGCTTAAGCAGTTTGGCGACGGCTTTTTAGCGCCGAAGTCGTCCACATAGAACCTACCCCTATCGCTAATGCCAGTAGCCACCAGTACCAGGCTATTCCTAGTAATTTCCAGCCAGTTTCACTTGGTGCGACAACCGACGGCGTCGCGGCCACGTTGGCGTTGCTATCATCTTTAGATGTTTTCGCACCTAATACCGCTTGGTCGTTTTGACCAGCGGGCGTTATTGGTACCGCCGGCACAATGGTAACTGTCTGGGGCGGCGCTACCAGCTGCGGCAGTGTTTGCGTCAACGTAAGCGGTGCCACGTTACCACTACCGACGGGGGGAATATAGGCGCTCACACTTACTGATACAAAGGAGTCTGGTGACGATATCTTAGTACTCGCATTCCCGTGGCTATCTATGGCGACAACTAGAAGAGTATGCGAACCTTGCGCAAGTCCACCGCTTAGTGTGTAGGCCCAACTACCCACACTGTCAATATTTTTTATAAGATCAGCGGCTTCGACTCCATCAACATAAAGCTTGAATGACTGCAGATCAGAATTATCTACCGTACCCGCAAGCTTTATGTCTGTGCTCGCCATTGGGTTTGCAGTACTCATAATAGCGACCGTTGCAACAGGCGCGATATGGTCTACCGTAAACGTTTGCTGTGCCGCATTTTGAACACTCGCATTACCAAGCATATCCACGCTCCATATCTTTACCGTATAATCTCCACTTGCAAAACCACTGACATCAACTGGAGTCACCGAACCGTCACAAGCGAACGAAACCTTGCTTCCGTCAGCTGGTAGAACCACGGCGCCAGTACTGTCAAAAATCTGATATTGACAACCTCCAACGCCGCTTACATCGGTTGCCGTTGCCGAGAGATTAAACGTTGAACCTACAACTGGCTTGTCGCCGGACATCGTAACGACGGGAGCCGAATTATCGACAGTCACCTTCCAGAGCGGGCTCCAGTCGCTTTCAGCACCGCTCGTCGCTACTGCCTTGACTCGCCACCAAAAAACCGTACCATCAGTCACATTCGTCTCTGTTGTGCTCGTTGTGGCGTAGGTCGCCGTATGTCGCATGCTTGTTGCTGCAGCATCGTTGTAGCTTTCGTAAATATAATTTGTTGCATCTGTTACTGACTGCCACTCACTCGTGATCGTCGTGCCGTTTACGATTGCATTATCTGTAGGAGACAAGAGTTGTGGTGTGCTAAGAGACACAGTGGCCGCGTTCGCAACTTGCGACGAAACTAAGTTATATAGCGGTTGCGACACAAACGCAGCCACGCCAACTAGAATACCAATGATGTACACGGATGCAGATGATCTGCGCCGTAGTTGTAACCCCATTTATCCTCCACATGTGCATGTCTCATGACGCTCACATATACTCTAAGTTTAGCACACCTCAAATAAGCGTAAAAATTTTTACGCTTTACGTGTGTCTCTGAATAGCGTGGATGCGATCATGATTAAGGCCATAATAGTGAGCTATTTCATGCCACAGTGTTCGCTTAATTTGTTCAAAAAGTCCCGCCTCGTCGTGTACGACGGCAAGAATAGAATGTTTGAACAACGTAATTTTATCCGGCAACACAAATGTATAATTATTGCCACGTTGCGTTAAGGGAATGCCTTCGTAAAGACCTAACAGTATATGGTGTTCGTCGAGATGGTACTTTTGTTTTTGTTCTTCGGTTGGCTCATCTGCATATGTAACGACAACGTTATCGAGACCTTCAATATACTTTTGAGGCAGCTCATCCATTGCCTGTGAGATAAGATGGTCGAATGCTTCGTCGGATAAATGCATACTACAATTCTACTATAAAAAGTATAGTAAGGCTAGTTGTCTTCAGTAAAATGAAACCACTCAGGATCGTGTTCGATGTCATCTTCAACAGAATGCCAATAGCGATCTAACTGGTCTTCGTCAACATTTTCCTCAAGCGTGATAGCATTAGGCTCGGATTGCTCCTGAACAATCTCCTCACGGAGGCCATCCCCTAGCGGGTCGATTTGTTTGAATGAGATATGGTGTTTAAACAGCATTATTTTTTTGTTTTAGTGTTTTCCTGATCACATTTAAGCATAAAAACAATAAAATGTCAATCGGACTTTGGTCACAGAAATCCAGCACAAAGGCTGAAACCCACTTGTCTCCTTGTGGTGGCCAAGAAACGCCCGAATGTTGCGATCCGACGCTTTGCCGACGTCTTGGTAACATTCCTGACGGCGGTCGCCTTGAGATCGAATGTGCCGACATCTCACCGAGGTTCCTGTAGGCGTATGCCCATCTCGTAATAGTCAAAATATACAACTCTACCGAACCCTCGTATATATCTTACTCATAGTAGTGGGTGGGCAAAAAATGTAAACATGAAGTGTAGGATAATGATAGAAAAGCAACTGCTTGTGTATGGCGCACAAGCCTATTTAATATCATAGTACTCTCTCCTAATAAACGACAAGGTATATGCTATTATAATCACTGTCCTACGTCAAACACTATACATGATGGGAAAATTGTGCACGATTTTGATATGCGCGTCCTCAACGAGTTGCGGAGGATCGCTACCCCGGCGGACAACCAGGCCATCGACGGCAAGAAGGCGGGGTTGGTTGGTCCTCGGATGAAGAACGAATCCGTTTCAGTCCGCATTCTCGTAGCGTTGCTGGATGCGAATCAGAGGGCCACTCTCCCAGGAGTGCTCGCGTCGTTTGGTAGCCTGAAGAGACAAAGGCTTCTCTTGAATGCTCCAGGCAAGGGCTACTTCGTCGTCATGAGCGACTAAGTAGACTTCATAGCTAACCCGCATAACTTGCGGGTTAGCTATGAAGAAAATAACTGAAAGTATCAATATTATAATAAGATGTTTAACGTTTTATCAAGAAAGACAACATTAGGAGTAAGACATGGTCCTACAATCTTTAAGTGCAACAGAGACGTAGCCTGTCCTTTTGTAGCCATTGGGGGCGGGGTATTATTCTTTTGACAAGTAAATAGCCCTGCATCTCATCGATGCAGGGCTATGACTATTCACTGGAGCCAGAAGTACTCTATTCCGGAAAGAGTCTTCTCAGGCTATACCCCTTTAGGGCCAAGATGGCAGATAGTGCCTTGAGGGCCTCTCCCGGGCTCTCCTTGCGAAGATCGTTAGCGAGATCGTTGTCGATCACCCCAATCTCAAGAGCCTTGGCAATTATCTCCTTGACTCTTTCGTCATTTGGCAGTGAGTCGCTCATGACTACCTCCTGGTCGTTCTTGTGAATATGTCAACTCATATATTTTAAAAGATAAATTACATTAAACCAAATTAGTTTTAGTTTCAGCCGCAACTTTTTAATGACCCCCCAGCTTACGCCAGAGGCATCATGGGTTCAGTCGAGCCGTAGGCTCGACTGTCCAGTAGCTTCCTCACCTTGATTTTGGATAAGAGTGGCGAACCGCCTTCTTCTATGCGGCTACGACGCCAGTCGTAGCCGGAAGAGCTTTCTACACTCAGATATGATGAGTCCAACCTCAAAAACCCTCCTCACTAGCCGAATATTGCCTTAAGTAGTTTACGATACTATTATCGTCATATATGAACGACAAAAAATATACAATCAACTGGATTCAAGAGAAATTAGTAACTGAACATTTCAAACCGCCATTTACTTTATACGACACCTACCAAGCGACTGTGAAGAATATCAGCTTTACCTATCCAACAAGTTGGTATGAGGGCATCAATGTCTGGAATGAGCTTAACGGTCAGCCAATTAACTATGAGTTTGGCTACGTAGGCACGAATGGTTGGGAGACAGACCCGAGTTCACCAATCGGTTTGTGGTTCTTTGTTGGCGAGATACCTATGCCCGTTGTCTGTAATAAAGATGCTATTCTTACCGACATCGTATCTATGACTCCGGTTAAGATTAAGGGGCTAGCACAGTCTGTATATTACTGCGAAACGATCGCGAGCCCAATGTATGATAAATCGAAGTTCATTGCGAACAGTGGACTTATCTCGGTTCATTCCGCCAAGCCATCTACGCGCTTTTCGATGAAAGAATACTTAAAGTGTCATCCTCTGACCGATGATTGGTATGTTTATGATCCAGCAAACCAACAGAAAGTGCTGTTTCAGTTTAGTGCTCGTAGCTTTGGTCTCGTGGCAAGCGAGGCAGATCAAGCTTTTAGTTCCAAAAGTGATGCACTCAATTTTTTTACGTCCAGTTTTTACACTCAAGCTAAGCAGATCGTTTTATCAACCACTGTTGGATAGCTTACAAAGCTATTATCAATTCGGAATCCGAGATATAACCGTGACTCCCTCTACTCTAACCTTGACACTTAGGATAGTACTCCCTGGCACTTCCTAGATACTTATTGCGATTTGTACTGTTGTATCTCAGTTCTGGCGGCTACTACTGAGGTCATGTCGGGCTCCATGACATACAGCATGGTAGTTGGCATACTGTACGTGTAATTATGGCTGTCTGATCCATTGACGCTCGTAGATCTGACCTGCCACTTTGCCATACTATCTAGTTGGTATCTAATCAGCCTAGCCATGTCACTAGAACTCATATTAGTCTGGAAACTATTCTGAAGAGATCCTAGTATGTCTGGATAATGGAGCAGTAAGCTCGAGCCACTCATTTTTGATATAATGGCTTCGATGACTCTTTGCTGGTTTTCACCACGAGTTCGGTCACCTTCTTCAAATGAGTATCTATCGCGAGTGAATTCTAGAGCCTTCTTTCCGTCCAAATGATTGCTGCCAATAACAAAATTGTCACTACCAACCTTAAAATTATATGCCGAGTCAACATCGACCCCACCCAGTACATCGATTATGTTAACTAGCGACGTAAAGTTGATTCTTAAATAATAGTCAATCGGCGTCGCATATAGATCCTCCATAGTTTTCACCGACATATCTATACCGTACAGACCACTATGCGTTAACTTATCCCGAAGACCAGTTGTACCATGCAACTGAACGTAATAATCCCTGGGGGTATTTACTAGTAAGATTTTATGTAATTTCGGATTCACCACCGCCAGTATATTAACGTCACTTCTTGATACAGTATCAATTCCACCATACGTATCGATACCACTAATGTAGATAGAAAACGGTTTTGTCTCGTCAAGTTCCGGTAATGCACTCTGGCTCGTTCCTCTACCAACTTGAATTCTATCCAAGAAGTTAGATGTGGTAAAGCCAAGGAAAGAAATACCTACATTTATAATAATAAACAGTCCAGCTAGCACCATATAAACAATACCCCTACGAAGACTCATCTTTCTCCATACTAGTACTAGCTCAAGTAAGGCAACTGCGATTACAGTAATGAACCCACTTATAAGTAAGTACTTGGTAGGCACTAAACCCGTCCGAATAATAGAATACTCAGCAAGGCCATAGCTAATAGCTAGGACCGCCCCGATGAGACGCTGCAACACACGCCTGTTCTTTAAAATGGCGAGACGCGTCGTGATCGCTCGTATATTTATCTTTTTATTCATTATCCTGTCCCTTTCCGTATCGTGTGGCAACAAGCAAATAACCGCCGACTCCGACGCTGCTAGCAATCGTATCAATTACCACGTCACTTACCAAGCTTCCTCTTCCAGGAGTAAATATCTGATGAAATTCGTCGCTATTCGCATATGCCATGCACAGCAGAATACTTAATAACACAGCTAATCTCAAATCCCCTGCCCGCTCTCCATTACCGCTCTTGTTATACTCCTTCACTACATTAAACATTAGTATTCCGAGTATGAGATATAAGAACGTGTGCGCAGACTTACGAGTAATAAAGTTTACTAAATCATTACTCGCCTTGACGTGAAATGTATGTGTCACTACACTCACAATAGCTTCGCTTCGAGCATGTGATACGCTCCTCACTTCGCTAGAAAATGAGAATATTACGAGCATCCATGCAACGAGTAGTAGGTATTTATATCTTAGTTTCAATTTGTTCTTCATATGGTTCCTGTTTTGAGGTTAAATTTTACATTTATACAACTTCATGCCGCATGTCAACATCGATACTCACTTTTCACTGTCCCATCGGTCCGTATAAGTCTCAAAAAAGCTATAGTCTATGCAAAATAGCGTCAATCACTATCCTATTGTGCCGACGCGTTGATTTGTATAATAACGGAGCTAGAAAAAGCGTTACGATTTCAGTAATAATAGTGGCAACAGCAGCGCCCGCTATGCCTTTACTCGGTAGCCACAGGAGGTTGAGAGCCACATTAACCACCACGCCATATGTCAAGAAATATTTCGTATATTTGCCATTGTCTTCACTTACCAGCCATACGTTTCGAGCAGAGCCGAGCGTAGAAAGTGGCATGAACCAGACCATGACACTAGTGACGAATGCAGCATCTTTATACTCAATGCCAAATAGTACGTTGATTAACAAAGGCGCCGATATAGATATAATCGCAGAAATAAAGACACTCACCCAAAAAAGAATAAAGTATAACTGTTTAAGTTTCTTTAGATATGCATCCTCTGAGTATTGTTTGGCATGAAATATAGAGGGTCGTATAGAAGTTATTATTGCTTCTTGCAAGAAACCCCATGCTACACATATTGTATAGGCTGCTGAATATATACCCAACTGTACATTTCCGAGTAGATTAACGATCATTATCTTATCAATCTGCAGATAAACTGACACGATTATATTGGCTATAATGAAATGATGACTCTTACCCAGCAAATACCTTGCAGTTTCTGTTGAAAATGTCAGATCTTGTCCTTCATTTTTTTTATAGAAATATAGCAGCATGAACGAAATAACTAAACTGCTAATGGAGAGACTAAACGCAAACCATAGTACGCCCCTACCAGATATCAGGAGGTAGAGACTATACATAAAGATAAATACCGAGGCAAAGACTTTTGCTATTGAAACATATTTTGACTCAAGCCGTGCTTGAAACCAATAGTCAAGTATATAGAAAGCCTGAAATATCAGCATAATCGCCTGTGCTGCAGCAACAGCTTGTATTAATGCGCTGTTGTGATTCAGTACAAATATCAGGATTGATATCATCATGATTGACATAAAGCCTGAAATAAGCCTAAGTCTCACGGATGTACCCAGTATTTCACCTTGTTTGTCTTTGTGCTTTATTAATTCATTGACGATTATCGCATCCAACCCTAGTCTCATTACTCCCAAGAATAATGTAACGAAAGATGCTCCATAGCTAATAATTCCGTAGTTCTCAGCGCCAAGATGTCGCGCAGCTAAGATGGTGACTATGGTATTGAGGCCAATACTAACAATACGCTCCGAGATAATCCATGCGCTGTTTTTAACTGTTCTATTCTTCGTTAGTCGAAGAACCTTCATACCCAATTTTGACCTAAAAAGCACTTTAATTACCACTCGCCAGTCTTGACATTATGCGTATGAAAATACCCTTGCCGATTAGAGATAACAATGCGATCAGCCGATATTTTATTGGTGAGGAAATATCCATAATGACAACCGTGCGATACCTCCTCATTGCATTCCACACCCTATTCTGATCTCCGGATGAGATATTGTTTTGCGACAATATGTAATAGGCATTACGCCAATAGTAGCACTGTGCAGCAGCGCGAACTCCATCATTGACCGCCTCCCTGATAAATGTTTCAGATAGTGCAAGCGACTCCAACCTTTGCTTTCCTGAGGAGTCTTTTGTTATCCCACTAGTATCTTGACTGTAGAAATAGCCCACAAATTGACTAATAAAGACCTGCAAATCCTGCCGCAATAGCCTAAGGAGAAAGTCAGTATCTTCTGAGAATGACAATCTCTCATCGAATCTAGTCTTCGACAAAACTTTAGAGCGGTACATTTTACTCCAAATATATCCATCATAACCTTGGCTTCCGAGCAGCATACCTTTTGCATAAAGGTTGGCTGACACTCTACGGTTCATAAGTTTGCTATTATGTTCCCTTCCCAACGCATCGATAGCATACTTTTCATAGTTAGCTACAACAATGTCAGCTTCATTTTTATTCGCTTCTGTATATAGGCGCTGGATTAGGAAACTGTGTACGAAATCATCAGCATCGACAAATACTATGTAGTCTCCTAGCGCTAATTCAATACCTACATTACGGGCTCTTGAAACACCAGCTTCTTTGATATCCATAATTCTTATTCTGGAGTCCGTGGATTCAAGTTTTTTACATATCGCCCTGGATTGATCAGACGAGTCGTTAAGTACTATTATTATGTCTAAGTTAGTATATGTCTGTGATTGTATCGATTTCACACATCTAGCAACATATTTCTCGTGGTTTCTCACCGGTATAATTATGCTGACCATCAGGTCTTTCATTTCTTTTTTTCCTCTGATAATATTGCAAAAATTCTCTGCCTATTCTTAGTATCTTCATACGGGTAAAAGCCGTCTACCTCTCTAGCAGCTTGCTTAGGTAGTCTATAATGGCTCTTGATTATTTTGCTTAAAGTATCTATTACGTCTTCTTCCGATACAAGATTGATTGCTAAGGGGTAGCTTCCGGATTGCTGGTAGTGTGTCCCTAGTACTTCATTCTTGTCGAACTGATACACTATGGCAGGTTTCCTCATATACATAAAGTCATAATACGTACTGGAGTAGTCTGTTATCATCAACTTTGCGCTTCTAAGTAACTGCTGTATGTCGTAATCATTAGGATTACCAATCGTAATGATGTCGCTAAAAGCCCATAGATGATTAAAAACTTGCATCTGTCGATGAGGGTAGAAAATTACTCTTAAATTATTTTTTGCTACAAGGTCTAAGAATCCAATATTATTCAGCAAAGAGTTCCAGTTCGCATAGAACGTGGAAGATATAAAATCATTATCGCTCACAGTGTGAGACAGATCGTGTAGATATGATCGGAAGGTGGGCATAACTAGCAGTATGTTTGAATCCGACGATGCGTCTGTAAGATTGTCAAAACGAGCCAGGCCGGTCTGTTTAAGGTTTTCTGGTCTCTTGTGACCAGATTTCAAGAACAAATCTTTCTCGCTATCTGTCGTATATATAGTAACCCCATTGTACCCACGAAGATTAATAACATTAGCTAGTATGCCATGCTGTAAAAATACCTCTTCCTTCTTGTACATAAGAGGCAGAAAAAGTCTGCAGAAGTATCTTCCAGGACTAGCCCCGTATATATGCGTACTAATAGATCTTACGCACGAAACATGTGCCAGATAATGCTTAAACGAACCGTACTCGATCACCCTCTTTTTATTAGACAGCTTATCATAATCCGGGGAGCTCCGTTTGATAGCATAGTAAACATTTATCTCGGGGTGATCCTCGCTAATAAATTGATAGAGCCAGTATCCATTATCTCTAGCCTCGTTAGGTAGTTCTGCTATCAGCCATGCGTCTTCATATTCACTTCCTAACCTAAGTAACCTAGTTGCCACTATGGCACAAAAGTTCACCACGGAATATCGAGCTGCCCACACACCATAGCTAATAATGGATTTTGCCTTACTTATCACGGAAAGTATCTCCAACAAAAAGATTCATCTTCTGGCTTACCGCATATTTACTAAAAATAGGTACCATCATAATCAGCAATACGACATTCCTCCCGGGGTTTGACATAATTCCGTATTCCGAGAAGCCATAGAGCAATGTTACTAACGTCCCAAGTACTAACATTCTATTCTGTAGTCGTTTAGACCATAAGCGAAAAAATACGAAAAACACTAACAGTATGAGTAGGCCATTTCTAAACCATATCCTTAAGAAGAAACTATCTAGTGGCGCCGAATCTTGCCCTTGCGCGTAGTTTGTCGCGAAAGAATCGGCATTTCCAAGTAAATTTGACAGCTCACCATCTTCTACACGTATACCCCACCAGTAGGGCCGGTTTGACATTAGATCGTTTATGTTATCACCCATTTGATTATTATGCATAGCCAGAAATACGCTACCGAGAGTAAGGAGGATGAACAGTATAGGTAATACACGCTTAATTTTTCTCCAAGACATTGCCTTGTTAAAGTGACCGAAAGCTATTACTAATAGACAGCACAGGAGACCAGTGCGGGATAATGTTTGATTGTATATGATAATAATGGAAACTAATGCGAGAGTCGTAAATAGAATCTTGTTTCGTGATGAGCTACCCAGCAAGACATAGCCTGTAATAAGAATACTAAATAAATACGTAAATGCCCCGTTCGGATTACCAAACCCTAGTGAGTGAGATACGATCTCGATTCCATCCACTTTCTGCACCACATCTCCTCCATTCATAACCCCAAGCACATGCAATACTACTATGCCGACAAACAGAAGAATTGACCAAGATAGGTAGTATTTTAGTAATAATCTTAGATCACTTGCCATTGCCATTACCGCAAATAGCATGGGTACCAGAAATATTGTCGTCCCTGTCAATAAGGTGACAACGGCAGTTAGTAATATGAGAATTAATATTTTTCGACTACCAAAGATCGCTGGATATATAATCTTCCTACCCCTATATATAATTAGCAATGACGTAAGAAAGAAGATAGCTATCGATGAATTCGATAGAGCAGAGACGTTCAGTGCAGTGGAGCCTACCTGTATACTACTGAGGTAACAATACACTAATAGGGCGAGCATATTCAAACTGCGCATGCTTAGAATTTTGACTATCAACATCTAGAGATCCCTTTGCCTCTACTGTTCACGCATAAACGCGCAAAACATTGGTTGGACCATTCGGGCCGCTCATTTTTATAGACCGACAGCAAAACGTAAAATTTCATACCACCACACCCTCATCAAGTTCGCCACCTGGGGTTAATTCTCTTTCTAGATGCATACTGTCACTACCATCATCGTCAAACTCGTAACCCTCACGATGACCCCTTGTCAGAAAAACAGCAGAGATAGTCTTAAGGAGACACTTAGCATCAATCACAAAACCAAAACTTGCGGCATAGATACCATCAAGTTTAGCCTTTTCCGCCGTACGAACTTCATCACGACCATTTACTTGAGCCCAGCCAGTTATACCTGGCCTGCATGCGTTTGCACCATACTTTTCACGCTCAGCGAAAAGGTCTTGTTCTTGTAATACGACAGGCCGAGGTCCAACTATGCTCATTTCGCCACGCAAGACATTAAATAGCTGCGGCAATTCATCAACTGATATTTTACGCATTATCTTTCCTGAGCGAGTAATATACGTGCCGCTATCACGTAGATTCCTTGTTGCGACATTTCGAGGTGCCCAAGTTTCCATAGTCCGAAACTTATACACGGTGAATGGCTTCAGATCCTTACCAGCTCTCTTTTGCTTAAATAAGACAGGACCACGAGAGTCAAGCTTAATCCAGGCCGCAATTATGGTAAACGGGATAAATAAAAATGATAGAAGAAAAAGGGCGGATATCAAGTCAAATGTTCGTTTTAAGAAGTTACGGTACATCTAGAGTTTTCTTCGTTATATTTGGTAATAATAATGAACTGTTAGTTTAATTGTTTCCCAAAGCGACCATACGCTGGATATTGTTATGACTTAGGTTTTCTGTTCACTTTCTTTTTAATTTGCGACGTTGGCTGTTTTGTAGTAGCAGCCTTTACTGTTGATTTTCTAGGGGACACCTGCGCTTTAGCGCCTGTCGTCGCTTTGGTTTTTTTACTACGTGTCGTTTGGCCATTCTTCTTGCCTACCTCATAGAAAAAGACACTGCGCATAACCTTACCCGTCTTCTCCTGTCGAGCAGCTCTTTTAGACAAAGACTTTTTGATATAATTTCTTTTAATTTTTTTAATCTTATTTTTAAAACGAGCAAAGAGTCCCCTAGATCCACTTCTTTTCTTCAACTTAACATTAGTCGTGCTGAAAGTATCATCGCCTTGATTACGATTAAGATTGAAATCATATACGAAGAATAGAGCTATGACAGACAATGCCAGTCCAGCAGCAGCGCCTAGGGCGAGTATCATCATTTTACGTACATTGTATGGCGCATTAGGCAGATTGGCATCGTCAACGACCCTGACATTATCAGTAGCATAAAGCTTCTTCACCTGCTGCTTAAATGACCCTATGGCACCTTCGGCTAGCTGCTGACTAACACGAGCGTCCTTCGTGGATATAGAGACCTTGATAACCTGAGTGCCTTTGTCATTGACGGCATCCACGAATCCAAGGAGCGTGTCATAAGACACGTTTGCCTTTTGCTCATTAACGACCGGCTCGAGAACGCGACGAGACTTGAAAAGCTCAATATAGTTATTGATCAAGGTAGTGTTCTGGGCCGAAGCACCATCATTAGGCGTAACAACAAGGAGTGTTGCGTCACTTTTATAAAGAGGAGTTTGAATATAGTTGTTATAGACAAAACCAGCTACGACGCCAAGTATGGTTAGTGAGAAAATCCATCCCCATTTTTTTACATAAAATCTAAGTAAGTGATACAGATTTATTTCCTGCACAGTTTTTTCTTCCATTTGGTTGTCCTCTCTATAAACAACTTTGTGACTATTGAGCTTTTGGATACAAAAAAAGACGATACCCTCGTCTTCCTTTCAAATCCACATTCCACGCTCTGAATCTAAGCTCATAGTATCACTTATGTGCACGATTGTAAAGTAAATTGTTTATATATGTACTTAGCTTACAAAAAAGCACATGTGACAAGATATGCGGATAGAAACAGAGGCACTCTCCCCACGACGATCGCGCTATCTATCGTCAACTAATAGTTCGTATATGCACCCGTAACCCAGCCACCTTCAGTGTTCCAGTTGCGTCCCGAGCATTGAAAACCTAGAGATGAGCTAAGCTGACCACCGACTGCAGACTCGGCAGAACCTACGACCAATACATAATAAGCCCCTCTCGCAGGATCACATCCATTCGTTCCAGCATTATAGCGATAGTACCTATATAAAAAGCCCTTCAGATTAGAAGTACTATTATTTATAGGATCTACTGGTATAGCCGTAGCTACGCCTGCTGTTTTCAGTGACGAAAGAAATTGACTAGGATTAATAGAGCTAACCTCCCAACTTGCAATAGTATTAGTACTGCTAGCAGCCGGATAGTTGCCGGTTTGTATCTTATACATCTCAAGGGCCTTGACGATCGCATCCATATCATTGACACGTTGCGAATCACGAGCCCGCCCCTGTACGCCACTATACGCCGCCACGCTAGTAGCCGCCAAGATAGCAACCACAACAATTACAATCAGTATTTCAACTAGAGTGAATCCTTGCCGAAGATACATAGTGTTGCGCATGATTTCTAGTATACCATTAGCAATATGGGTATCAACCCTATTTTTACACACAATATGTGTTGTGCTTATATTCTCTACAGGATCACCTGGCCATACGGGGACTCATGGGAGCATCTCTACACCTATCTACTTCTTCTTTTGCAATGAGAGTTTCAATGGCATTGATTCTACTATCACATCAGCCTCATACGAGTACACTGAGTCTGTTATCTTCTGGGCAAGCGTTTCAGCTACAATCGTTTCCTCGAACTCTTTTATTGCTTTATATAGCTCATTACTATCACTTACAAGACTCAATTCAATTCGATCATCAACATTAAGTCCAGCTTGCTTGCGAGCATTTTGTACATGGCGAATCACCTCGCGAGCCAACCCTTCACGTTTAAGCTCGGGCGTTACCGTGAGATCGAGTGAAAGCTCTCTGCCCTCTTTAACCTTTTTGATATTCAACTCTTCGGTCAGGATATCTTCAAAATTCACAAATTCACCAAGCGTTGGAACCGTAACACTTGCAAGTGGCTGGCGAACCTTAAGGCGCTCCTTGGCACGAATACTCAGACCAGTATTCACATACTCCCTGACCGTTTCCATATCTTTTGTAACTAGTTCGTTCACACGTCCAGTAGCCGGCCAATCAAGAAGATGGACACTCTCGTCACCCGTTAACTTTCGATACAGCTCATCGGCAAGAAACGGTGTAAACGGCGCCATGATCAATGAAAGTTGTGTCAGAACATAATGCAGCGTACGATAGGCGTTATTTTTATCAGTATCATCACCTGATTTCCAGAAACGACGACGACTACGACGAACATACCAGTTTGAGGCATCCTCAATAAACGGCAAGATTGGTTTGACGGCGTTTGGCACATCATAGCCATCCATATTCTTTTCAACCTCTTGATTAAGCTGGTGAACACGACTGACGATCCATTGGTCGAGCGGGTTTTCGAGCTCTTCGCTCGGGTCGGAAAGATCACCCTTGAACTCCCAACCATCAACCTCAGCGTACATCGTAAAGAAATCGTACATATTCCAAACCATACTCAGTTTGCGTGCTACGTCGGCAACATCTTTATCGATGAGCGCAAAATCCTCACCATTAAGCAGTGGCGATTGTAGTAGCAAGAAGCGGAGCGAATCGGCACTGTACATATCCATCAACTCGTTCGGATCGGTAAAGTTACCGTAGCTCTTGCTCATTTTGCGACCGTCGTTACCAGCAACAGTACCGGTTACGATCACATTTTTAAAGGCATTCTGACCGAATAAACCAATATTAACTGCGTGTACGTAGTAGAACCACGCGCGCACCTGACCAACATATTCAACAATAAAGTCACCAGGAAAGTTGGCTTCAAATTTTTCGACGTTTTCAAACGGATAGTGGAACTGAGCGAATGGCATACTGCCAGCCTCAAACCAACTGTCCATCACCTTGTCAATACGAGCGTATTTTACACCGTCTATCTCGAACGTAACATCATCGATCCATGGACGGTGGTAATCGTTAAGACGCTCGCCCGAAAGTTGTTCAAGTTCATCAAAACTGCCCACGACCTTAACACGTTCTTTGCCTTTTTCATCGACACCCTTCCAGACAGGCATCGGTGTTGCCCAAAAACGGTCACGAGAGAGATTCCAGTCTGGCGCCGTTTGTACTGTTTTTTCAAAACGGCCATGCTTGATGTGCGGAGGGAACCAGTTAACATGCTCTGTGTTTTCGACAAGCATTTGCTCACGTTGATCGGCAATATTCATGAACCAGCTTGGGTGTGCGCGATACATTAACTTAGTGCCACAGCGATGACAGTGCGGATAACTGTGGCGAACATACTCAACTTTCCAGACGATACCGCGCTCATGCAAGGTTTTAGCAATCGTCTTGTTAATATCCCATACATATTCGCCCTTCCAATCGCTCTCAGTGAAGTGACCGGTTGCATCAATCGTATGAACGACGGGGATTCCCTTTTGTTGTGCCAACACAAAGTCTTCTTCACCATAGGCGGGTGCCAGATGAACGATACCTGTACCATCTTCAGCACTAACATAATCAGCCGCCCATACTTTGTGAGCGTTTTCGCCACGATCAACACCAAGAAGAGGTTCGTATTCTTTGCCTACTAAGTCTTTGCCTTTTAGTTCTCGTACAACTTTATATTCAAGAGGCTGATGTTTTTCGTCAGTCAGAACTTTTGCAAGTAGATCTTTGGCGATAATCATCCGCTCACCATCTAGCTCCACCTCGACATACGTAAAGTCTTTGTTAACTGCAACAGCAGTGTTGGCAGGAAGTGTCCATGGTGTCGTCGTCCATGCAAGTAGATAGGTGTTTTCGCCCTTAAGTTTAAACTTCACAAATACACTCGGATCAGTAACATCCTGATACGCACCGCTGTCCATCGTGACTTCGGCCTTTGAGAGCGGTGTGGCATCCTGAGTACAGTACATAAGCACCTTTTCGCCCTCATAGATTTTCTCTTTTTCATATAGAGTCTTGAACGCCCACCAGACACTCTCCATGTAGTCTTTGTCCATGGTTTTATAGGCGCCCTTAAAGTCAACCCAACGACCGATACGATCAATCGTGTCTTCCCAGGCAGCGCTAGTTTGGTTCATATTATCGCGAACAGCGTTGATATAGTTTTCGAGACCGTAGTCTAGGACCTCTTGCTTACCTTTAATGCCGAGCTTTTTTTCGGTGTATGTTTCAGCAGGCAGACCATGACAGTCCCAACCCCAGACACGCTCAACACGTTTACCTTTCATAGTTTGATATCGTGGTACGGCATCTTTTACGATCGAGCTAAGGAGCGTCCCGTGGTGTGGAACACCGGAAATAAACGGAGGACCGTCGTAAAAAACATACGAGTTATCAACCGGTCGCATCTCGACAGACTTTTCGAACGTTTTATTCTTCTTCCACTGCGCAACAAGGTCTTTTTCGTATTCTAGAGCGCGACGGCGAGTGTTTGATTTGAATTTCATTGCTTGTCTCCTTTTCTGGTCATTACTATTATGGGAATTACATCTTCATGAAGCATTTTAGAATCGGGAATTTCTTCGAATCCCCATTTGCGATAGAAAGCCTTAGCGCGTTCATTATAGGCTGCAACACTAAGAACAATTGCCTTTGTTGGGTCAGACCATGCAATTATTTTCTCCATTAGCCTTCCTCCGATACCCGTTCCATGCCAAGCTTTGTCGACATATATAGACCCGACATGTTGTACGCCATCCGCATCTGCGTAGGGAGTTGCGACACCAATAATCTTTTCATTCTCATCTTTTGCAACCCACCCGACAACTTTTGCAGTCTTAAATCGTTCAAGACGTGCAGCTACTTTTTCTGGTGATAGTTGCTGCTTATTACGAGCCTCAACCCATTCGCGGGTTACGCCTGCCTCGTTATTCACATAGGTATCCAGCCATGACTGCAAACGCATAGCGGTAGCAGGCTCTATATCAGCTTCGGTCATTGGAGCAATAGTGAATGTTTGTTGCACGGCGGCATATCCTTACTTATTATAGGATTTTTACAAAACAAAAATCCCTTCTTAGAACACTGGAATCCGGGTTGCCTCGGACGGTACCATCCAGTTTCTAAAAAGGGATACTTTTTAGCACTCATTTGCCACTGTAACGCCGTGGATGCGTTGGATTCTACTAAGCTCTCACCGTTCTTTCCAAAAACTTCGCGGGCGATAACCGCTCACTCGCTATATAAAGCGAAGTGTTTCTATGGCTAGTTTACTCTGTTTCTTGCTTTTATTCAACCACATAATCGTGAGGGATTCCCAGTCGTTCTAAGAATTCTTCATGATTGACACCATTTTTTGAGATTTATCCGAACAAGCCATCGTGATACTTGAATAAGATAATGAAGATCAAAACAGCAATAATACTTGCCGTCAGTAGACGGTCATAACCGCTTGCGATCCATTTTTTCAGGTATACATTATGTCTCTCGGAAACATACAAGTTGTCTTCACGTATATTGTAATGAAGCATAGACATGAATACGAGCGTCGTGGAGAGTGTGACAAGTAAACACCACGGACACAGTGCGCCAATTTGAAATGCACTTACCGAGAAGAGATAAAACGCGAATATAAGTCCGAGTCCATAAAACGCCTGAGCTACCGCCATAAATGCACGCGGAAACCGCACACCGGCAAGTCCAGCAATGGCTATAGTAATGACCACTGGTTCAGCCATCAAACCGATATAGCTGTTTGGAAAACCAAACATTTCAGCACTTGGATGCTTCATCACACTTGCGCAATTAATAACCGCATTGAGGCTGCAGCTCAGCACAGCGTTCGGATTTTTAGCAATCTCTAGTGAATCAACCGAAAGTACAAAAGCTGCAAGCAGGCTCAGTGCCGCACCTACCAACATTGTAGAGAAAATCCACACATCCGAACGCTCACGGGCATGTTGAAACAATTTGTTATACATAGTAACTCACTTCGCTAATAGTAGGAAGCGGCAAACCACGCCATAGATTTTGCATCACACCATCGTCGCTTATGGCAACGAGACTTGGATATTCAACAATGTCATAGGCACGACAAAAATCTGTGCCTTCTTTTGTTCGAGGATCGAGCGTTTCGAGTTGGTGGCCCGTTTGTCTTGAAAAGTCACGAAGGTATTCATTTACATCTCGTGCAGATTCAGTGTCGTCTTCATATACAACAATTGTTTTCATATGCTTTATACCTTACGGCGTTGTTTCAAAATTTCTTCAAACTCGTCGAGTGTTTTAAACTCGTGATACACGCTTGCAAAACGGACGTAGGCGACTTCATTAAGACCGGCGAGTTCGTCGAGTACCAAGTCTCCGATCTGGCGCGATGTTACTTCTGTTTCGTTGAGACTATAGAGCCGATCTTCAACATTATTGATCATCTCTTCAATCTCCAACTCAGATGTGAAGAACTTGCCTACTGAACGCTTAATAGCTGTAGCTAGTTTATCGCGATCAAAAAGTTCACGCGAGCTATCTTTTTTGATGACCGCAAGGTTTGGTCGTTCAATTCGCTCATACGTCGTAAAACGATATTTGCCATCAAGTGACTCACGGCGGCGGCGAATAGTCATGCCATCGGCAGCCTCACGCGACTCGATCACGCGACTATCACCAATCTTGTATTTTGCGCTCACACTAGCTCCTTTCTTAGGATTCGTCAGAATGCTTGTTCTTCTTGCGGCGGCGAAGGAACGCAGGCGTATCCGACTCGTCATCGTCTTGTGGAGTGCTCCAGATATCATGGGTTGGTTCTTCAGCAAATGCTGCAGCGGCATCAGACTGATCAAGATCCATGCTAATATCTTGTACGGCTTCGTCTACTTCTTCAGAGATTGGCTTAGCAGCGGCCTTAGTGTCAGCAACAAGACCGGTTGGCGTCTCTAGTTGAGCTGCCTGCTCGTGGAAGTACGCACTATCAAAACCAGTTGCGATAACAGTGATGATGAGTTCGTCTTCAAGTTCCGGCTTGAGTGTTGCACCAAAAATAATGTTAGCATCGGGCGAAACGGCGCTGGTAATAATTTCAGCAGCCTCTTGGATTTCGCTCATGCTCATATCGTAGCCACCAGTAACGTTGAAGAGAACGCCCTTAGCACCATCAATTGATACTTCGATTAGCGGTGATTCGATAGCTTGCTGAGCAGCCTGTGCGGCACGATCGTCTCCACTCGCACGACCAATACCCATAAGTGCAGACCCTGCGTTGCTCATGATAGCCTTTACATCGGCAAAGTCGAGGTTAATGAGACCATGTTCAGTGATAAGCTCGGAAATACCCTGCACACCCTGACGAAGTACATCGTCAGCAATCTTAAATGTCTCAAGAAGCGGCGTGCGGCGATCAATCGTCTGCAAAAGACGGTCGTTCGGAATGGTAATAAGTGTATCAACTTGGCGACCAAGCTGTGCAATAGCCCACTCTGCGTTCTGACGGCGCTTTTCACCTTCAAAACTGAACGGCTTTGTTGCAACACCGACAACTAGAATACCCATCTCACGAGCAATCTCAGCTACTACGTGCCCTGCGCCGCTACCAGTACCGCCACCAGCACCAATAGTAACAAAGACCATGTCAGCACCTTCAAGTGCATCACGGATATCGTCACGTGATTCCTCGGCGGCACGCTGTCCCTGTGAAGGATCGGCTCCGGCACCAAGGCCTCCTGTAGTATTGTGACCTAAATGAATTTTAGTATCTGCTTTAGAATTATGTAGTGCTTGCGCATCCGTGTTCATTGCAATAAATTGAACACCGGTTAGGCCGGCATCCTTCATGCGGTTTACAGCAGAGCCGCCAGCACCACCAACACCAACAACTTTAATGCTGGCAAATGTCTGTATCTCGCTTGGTTTTACTTCAGGCATGGAATTATAGTCTCCCCCGATTTCTATTCATTCTTTAGTATAACATTTATTGTTCAAAAACAAATCATGCCTTAAACTTGTCCAAAAATTTAGATATCATGCCACCGGCATTCTTAAGTGCTTTCTTGCTATTTGCACCCGCATGATGGTTTGACGTGTTTTGCGGTGCGCTCTGAACGTCTAGAAGCATCAGTCCAACCACTGTCGCAAACTGTGGTTCTTCAATATTTTCTGCAACACCACCGTAGCCTGATGACTTACCGACGCGTGCCGCGAGACCAAGCTTTTCCTTAGCGTACTCAGTAATGCCTTTCATCTTAGCAGTGCCACCAGTTAGCACAACGCCACTTGGCAGCTGACCAGCGCGACCTGCTTTTTTAAGCTCCTTTGCAACTGCATCAAAAATTTCGTCAAGCCGTGCTTCAACGATTTCATCAACCTCACTTGAGTCAAAGCTAAATGTTTCTTTGCCTTGTTTAATGGCGATACGCTCATCGTTCTTGCGTGCCACCACCGTAGCGTGACCAACTTTTACTTGTTCAGCAACCTCTGGATCAGTCTTAAGACCGATAGCCAGGTCATTCGTAATATTCACACCTCCAACGGGAACAACAGCCACATATTGCAGGTCTCCCTCTTCAAACACCGCAACGCTTGTAGTTGCGCCGCCCATATCGACAACAGCGACACCGTTTTCAATTTGTTGTTCACTTAAAACAGCACGGGCCGCAGCGAGTACTGACGGTGTGATCGTTCGTGGTGAGACCTTAGCCATCTCAGCTGATTTTTGTAGATTAGCGAGGTGCGGTGCGAGTGCCGAAACAACATTAGCGTTAATTTCAAGCCGTGTACCCGTCATACCAAGCGGATCCTTTATGTTATCTTGACCATCGAGCCGATAGCTATGTGGCACAACCTCAAGAATTTCGCGGTTTGCCGGTACTTTACCGAGTGTCGCGACTTCTTCGATGCGCGCGAGGTCTTCATGAACAATTTCGTGATCCATCGCACCAACAGCAATCATGCCATCGGCTTTGGTACTTAAAATGTGTGCGCCATTAATACTTAAAGTGGCGGCATTTACCTGATAGCCACTCATACGTTCGGCTTCACCCAGTGCATCGTCAATGGCTTGAGCTGGACCAGTTAAATTAGCGACCACACCTTTTCGCATGCCGCTATTTGGTGCCTGTCCCATTCCTACGATCGTCGGCGTTCCTGTTGTGGCGTCGATATGACCTACAACACAACGAACAGTTGTCGTTCCGATATCAATACCGACAGCATATCGAGATGTTTCTTGCATACGTAAAAGTATAGCGCTTATGGACACATTTGCCTAGCGCTCACGCGCTCTTTACCGCCCTAAATAATGCCTAGTGCTATACTAAGTGTAATGAAATTAGGCGTATTTGATTCTGGCGTGGGTGGTGAAGCGGTAGCCGCTGCCCTGCAACAAACATTTCCAAAAGCCGGGATGATCGTCGTTAACGATCATCAGCACGTTCCCTATGGCAGCAAAACACCCGACGAGATTATTCGTCTAACCGACACAGCTATCCAACCGCTTCTTTCGGAGGAATGTGATGTTGTGGTCATTGCATGTAACACCGCAACGGCCATTGCCCTGCCTACGCTTCGCTCCCGTTACCCCCAACAAAAATTCATTGGCATTGAACCAATGGTAAGAACCGCCTCACAGTTAACAAAAACCGATATAGTTGCCGTTTGCGCCACTCCAGCAACCCTAGCTAGTGATCGGTATAACGCGACAAAAAAACGTTTTGCCAGCAACATCACCGTACTTGAACCTGATTGTCACGATTGGGCATACCTCATTGAGAACAATCAAATCAACCGACAACACATCCAGACAACTATCCGCCAAGTTTGCGACCAAGGTGCTGATGTGATTGTACTAGGCTGCACTCACTATCACTGGATTAAGGACGTCATTTCAGAGATCGCAAATGGCGATGCAAAAGTCATCGAGCCGTCCGAAGCTATCGGCCGGCGAGTTGCCCACTTACTAGAGCTGGGTTAAGATTTCTGCGCCCGTTTCTGTAATGAGCACGGTGTGTTCAAAATGAGCGGCAAGGCTACCGTCGCGCGTGCGAATTGTCCAACCGTCAGCATCAGTTGTAATGCGTTCCTTACCAAGCATCGCCATTGGCTCAATGGCGATCGTATCACCAGGTCTTAGAAGAACGCCCGTGCCTTTTCGCCCATAGTTTGGAATCTCGGGTGGCATATGCATCTCCTGCCCTACACCGTGACCAACAAGATCACGTACAATACCCAGTTTACCGTCATTCAGAACCTTCTCAACTGCAGCGCCAATATCGCCTGTATAGACGGATCCTTTAATCACATCAATCCCTGCATATAGACTACGCTCTGTCGTGTTGATAAGATGTTTTTTAACACCTGTTGGCTGTTCGTCAATTATCATCGTAAATGCGGCGTCTGTCTTCATACCCTTGTAGGTAATCACAAGATCAAAACTCACGACATCGCCTTCTTCAAATACATAGTCAGTCGGAATACCGTGCACAATCGCATCATTCGTACTGATACAAATCACACCAGGGAAATTAACTTCAGATGTCTTGTAGGTTGCGATTGCTCCTACTTTTTTAATCTCGTCTGATACCCAGGCATCAACCTGTTTTTCGCTCATACCGGCATGAACATAATTTTTAAGCCTATCGTAAATACCGGCAAGCAATTTGCCGCCTTCACGCATAGCATCGATTTGAGCGGGAGTTTTAGATGGTTGCATTACATTACCTCTAAACCAGCTGATGTGCCGCTAGTTCATCCATAATACGGTCATGGACCTGGCCAACCGTACCTGTACCATCAATATGAGCAACATTAACACCTTGCTCAGTGAGGAATGTTAAAATAGGATAGATCTCTGTTCGATAAATACGAAGACGCTCATCAACAGCCTCGGGCGTATCATCAACACGACCCCTCACTTCAATACGTTTCAGAAGCTCACTCTTTGGAACTTCAAGAACAACCACTAATTGAATAGAGCGATCATATTGTTTTTGAGATTCAATAAGCCATTTAGCTTGTGATAGCTGTCGTGGATAACCATCCAAAATAACATGATCGACTTTTTTAGCACGTTTCAGCGCGTCGACCATTAGCTCGTTAACTTTCTCTGGAGTTACAAGACGACCGGTCTGCATTTCTTTGATAAGCTCAATATCACGCGTATCGCGTAGTAATTGACCCGAGCTTAACCAACGCCAACCATTGCGCGCAGCTAGCATTTGTCCCTGCACGCTTTTACCTGCGCCCGCGGGGCCAAAAAATACGATCATCTCTTCTCCTTTTTATTTAGCTAAGAACTTCTTTAACAAGTTTTGAAACCATTGCGCCGTCAGCTGTATTGCCGACGTCTTTTTTGACGGCTCCGATGACTTGACCCATCATTTTGATATCCGTAGCGCCAAGTTCGGCAACTTTGGCGTCAACTACGGTCTTAAGTTCAGCTTCTGAGAGCTGTTTAGGTAAGTAGCGACTAAGAATTTCAGCTTCACGACGTTCATCGGCAGCAGAATCCTCACGTTGGTTTTGTTCGTAAATCGCCGCTGATTCATTGCGCTTTTTGACTTCTTTCGCAATGATTTGCTCAATCACCGCGTCTTCAAGTCCTACATCCCGCTTGTTCTGGGCTACTTCTTCGTTGAGAACAGCAGCCTTTAAACCGCGCAATGTCTCCCCTACAAAACGATCGCCGCCTAAAAGGGCGGCTTTCAAATCGCTTTCAATGCGCTGTTTAAGCGCCATAAATTAGCGGATCCCCAATCGGGCTTTAGCTAACTTATCAGCTTTGCGCTCTTTGCGAATAATCGCCTTTGCACGACGCTCAGTCTTGCTGAGTGACTTCGAGAAGCGCATTGCTGCTTTAGCTTCAGCGAGGACACCGCTCTGCAATACTTTGCGGTTGAAACGACGGAGAATGTTCTCGTTCGCTTCGCGTTCATCTTTACGTGTTACTTGTACCATATCGCCTGCTATTGTAACAGAGAAATCCCTCCGGTGCAATACAGATTACACTGTGATTGCTAGATATATCATTTTATTATATAGTTTTACTTGTCTTAGAGAACATCACTCAAGATCGCACATCTCACACCGGGAGGTGCATGAAAACGTTTCGTCGATAGTCTCAGATGGTCTTGGCAAGTCCCAAGAACCCGAGAAGTCCCCTACCATTACAGGATGGATGTGAACAATCATGGCTTCAAGCCTCGTCATTGGGCTGATCGCCCTACTCCTCACGCTCATCGGCTCCCTCGTCATTCTCCGCTTCTTCAGAGGCGGCTGGAAAGAGGCGCGCTTCACGCAAACAGACCTGGAGCTTTTCAAGCCTCGGGTTCCAAGCAAGCGCGTCAAGGACGCTCTGGGCGGCAAGAAAGGTGCTGCCTTTCAAGCTGAGGAGATCCTCTGGGAGACCAGAGAACATCCCCTCAGCCTTTGGGCTTGGTGGGCTGGTCTCGCTGGCGTCCAGGTGGGTTGCATCATAGCCCTGGTCACCGGCATGTCTCCACTCGTCATCGCTCTATGGGCCGCGGCAACAGCAACTGTCGTAGTTCGCGTGTGGATGTGGGACTTCACTCGTATCTGCGTCACAAACAAACGACTCCTCGTCGTGAGCGGCATCTTCAACGTCAAGTTCAAGGAGATGCCGCTCAGCAAGCTGACCGATAAGACAACAAACTTCTCACGAGTCAGCACGATGCTGGCTATGGGACGGGTGATCCGTACCGAGTACGTCACGCTCGTTGTCGAGTCGGCCGGACAGAAGCAGGCGCTCGAGGATGTCTTCTTCATCCCCCGCGGTTACGAACTGAACCGGCTGGTCGTCGGACTGGTCGAGTAGTCCCTGTGTAGAGATGGGCGTTCTCCTGGTGGCGAAGTATTTCGCTGCCAGGAGAACACATCAACAGAATCTATTCATTTTCCAGCTCAAGGTGCAATAATCGCCCCTCAACAGATCGCCTGCCTTGCCATTCATTTATTGTTGGCTGAAACCAGACGGTTACATACTCACCTGGTTGAACAAAAAAATTCTCTGGTGCATTAAACGCCAAAAATTGTACCGCCCTCCGATTCATATCCTGCAGTTCCAACTTTACATGCTGCGCATCTGCGCCCATTCGCCGCTGATTGATCACTAGAACTTTTTCTATTTTTAAAACAGGTTCAGGATTTCCATTACCAAACGGTTCTAGTTGTGCCAGTTCTTCAAGCAAGTGCTCGTGAAGGTCGGTAAAATCGAGTAGCGAAGTGTCTGCCTTAGGGAGTAGGAGAGCTTCTTGATTGAACAATTTTTGTGATCGATAAAATTCGTTCACTCTTTGTCGAAACGCAGCAATATTTTCCGTGGGTAGTGTTACGCCAGCCGCAAGTTTGTGGCCACCACCTTTTGTAATAATATCGTCTGCCGCTCGAATAGCATCAGCCGCGCTAAAGTCACCGTAACTCCGCGCCGAGCCTTTGCTCTCCGAGCCCATCTCTTGTAGTACATACGCCGGTTTCTTATACTTCTCTAGCAGCTTAGCTGCCACAATCCCAATAATTCCATGATTCCAATCGGGGTGACTCACTACCAAGACCGGATCGCTTAGAAACTGCCCTGCCTGTAAAATAGCAGCCTTAAAAATCTTATCCTGGTCGCTTCTGCGGGCTACATTAAGCGTATCGAGCTGCTGTGCTTTCTCAAGTGCCGCCATGCCCTCTTTTGCACGGAGCATATCAAGCGCATGCTGAGCAGTCTCTAGCCGGCCAGCGGCATTCATACGTGGACCAAGACCAAAGCCAAGATGCCTGGCATTCACTTTTTCGGGCTCGATGCCAGCCACAGTCATGAGTGCCTGCAGACCAGGCCGACGCGTTTTAGCTAGTACTTTAAGTCCCCAATAGACATTTACCCTATTTTCATCTATAAGCGTCACCACATCACAGACCGTACCAAGAGCAACTAGATCGAGGAGCCACTTTTCTTGCCCAATCGGTAGCCCCTTAAGTCGAGTCTGCAAACCTTGCACTAATTTAAACGCCACGCCAACACCTGCAAGATCGAGAAAAGGATAGATCTTACCCTGATATTTTGAATCCTGCCTTAAAACATAGTGATCGTATTCTTCTGGGTACTCCATAAGCAAGCGCTTCGGGTTGATGACAGCAATAGCCGGTGGTTGAATTGGTGCTACATTATGATGATCTGTAACGATAATATCGACACCGAGCTCGTTGGCTCGAATAATCTCTTTTTCACTTAAGCTACCACAGTCAACGGTCACGATAATCTGCGCACCCATCTTCGCAATTCGCTCTACTGCATCAACCGTCAGCCCATAGCCTTCGACAAAGCGGTTGGGAATAAACGCCTCGACACCTTTAAAGCCAAAATTCTCTAGAGCGTCCAACAAGACTGTCGTAGCCGTAAGACCATCAATATCATAATCGCCATAGATCATAACTCGTTCACCGGAATCATGAGCCTTCACGAGCCTCTCTACAGCCGGTTCCATATCGGGAAGCAAAAATGGATCATGGCGTGATTCATACTGGGGCGATAAAAAAGACGTCCGCGTTGCTCCGTCAAGTCCGCGTGACGCCAAGATATCTTCAAATAGAGACATTAGAGATCTGCAGAAGGCCGCTTAGGCCGTGCAGCCTGTTGTTGAGACTTAATGACAATGCTCTGGAGTTCTTTAAAAATTGGGAATTGCTTATTTGTAGAATAGATTTTAGTATTACCCTGCTTATCGCTAGTCAAAAAACCAACTTTCTCAAGCCGCTTCAGCTCACGCTGAATATTACCTGGATCTTCTTTAATTAGCTTAGCTAGGCCACGCACATGGGTGTGAAAATCCGGATATTTAGCATATACAACTACAATTTTGCGCCGGACTCTCGAGGTAATAAAAACGTCTAACATATCTTCCCTTATTTAAACTCACTGACTCTTCCGTTGCTTTTTATTCTACACTTTTTACCATCATTTTGGCAAGTTTGTTTAGCGCCAATTAAGCACGATTTGGTTAATTTTAGCTATCGTTTCCTCATGTGAAGGAATATCGTTCTTCTCGTAATAATGATCTATGCCCATAAAGTTCTCCTTAACATCCAAGATATGCAGCTCATCGGCAACAATGTGCAACTTGTCTACCATCGGTACGGTTGCAAACGGTGTCGCAACAATAAGTTTTGTAACCCGAATTGGTTTTAGAAAATCCATAGCAACATCTATAGCTGATCCATTATCAAGACCGTCAGAAACCAGAATAACTACATGATCACGAAGCATGTCGCTATCAATAATGCCGCCATCACCAAGAAGACGATTCATTCGTTGAAACGCTTCACGTTTTTGCTCTTCAAGATAACCGTGAAACTCTCCGGTATATTCCTCAATCTCGCCCGCGCTAAACATGCCATTATACGTAAAACCACCATCCTGAGAAACACCGCCAAAACTCATGTTCTCTCCAGGCACTGGGATTTCTTCAACCAAAAGCATGGTTAATATGCAGTGCAGAGCGCTCGCAATTTGCTCCCCAACTTGAACAGCCCCATCACTTAACGCGACGACAGCACAGTTCTCATATCGATACTTCTCCACCAACTCCGCAGCTAAAACCTGCCCAGCCTGTGCGCGACTTTCAAAATACATATGCTTATTTTACCAGTATAATGAAAGATATGCACTATTATGAGGTGGCTCCAACGCAGATTATTCGCGCAAACAGCGCTGCCTTTACCTATGCCTCAGAGACGCCACTTCCTATTGGACAGATCGTTACAATAGAAGTGGGCAAAAAAATCCTTAGCGGTGTCATTACTAAAAAAGTGCAGCAGCCTACCTATGACACAAAGCAAATCAGTAGTGTCATTGAAACGAGTCCGTTGCCAGAGCCTCTTGTTAAATTGGCAGAATGGATGAGTACCTATTATGCGACCCATCTTGCTATAGTGCTTCAAACATTTCTGCCTCGAGGTCTGCAAAAAACCCGCCGCAGTACTGTTAAGGCTGCACATATCGCACTTCGAGATCGAACAAAAAATGTGTTCAATAAAGATCAGCGAGCCGCCTACGACACAATCATTAACATGACGCCCGGCTCGGCACTCTTACACGGTATCACCGGTTCTGGCAAAACAGCCGTCTACATAGAACTCGCAAAGCAAACCATGCAATCGGGCAAGTCTACTATTATTCTTGTCCCTGAAATTGCCCTCACCTCCCAGGTTGTCGATGAATTTTCACATCATTTTGAAGACATTATTTTAGTCCACTCACGCCAGACGGAGGCCGAGCGACACAAAGCATGGCTCGACGCGTTAACGAGCACAACGCCCCGACTCGTTATAGGGCCACGTTCGGCATTATTTACTCCACTTACCCACATCGGTCTTATTGTCATCGACGAAGCACACGAGCCCAGCTTTAAGCAGGAACAATCGCCTCGTTATTCCGCACTGCGTGCTGCAAGTATTCTTGCAGGCCAGCACGATGCAAGAGTCGTTTTTGGTACAGCCACACCGTCAATTGCCGACTACTATTTGTTTGAACATTCTGGCCGCCCTATTATCAAAATGGATACGCGCGCCCGGCTCGATGCCGTCTCGCCTACTATCACGCTTATCGATATGACCAAACGTACACATTTCAAAAAACACCGTTTTCTATCTGACAAGCTATTGTCCCAAATTGAACAAACCTTGAGTGAGGGAAACCAGGCTCTAATATTCCATAACCGTCGCGGTAGTGCCAGTACAACACTCTGCGAAAACTGTGGCTGGTCAGCTATTTGTCCACGTTGTTTTGTACCATTCACACTCCATGCGGATAAACACCGCCTAGAATGTCATATTTGCGGACTACGTGAAAAGGTTCCTACCAGTTGTCCGGAGTGTGGAGCTGCAGACATCATTCATAAAGGTATCGGTACAAAACTCGTAGAATCAGAACTTAAAAAGCTCTTCCCTAAAAAAATTATTGCACGTTTTGATGGTGATAATGAAACCGGCGAATCCGTCGAGGAGCGCTATAAAGAGCTCTATGATGGTGATATCGACATTATCATTGGTACTCAGGTTATCGCGAAGGGCCTCGACCTCCCTAAACTGCGCACCGTTGGCGTCATCCAGGCAGATGCCGGCTTAAGCCTGCCTGATTATGGTTCGTCTGAACGTACATTCCAGCTCCTCGCTCAAGTTGTCGGCCGAGTCGGACGATCACATCATCCAACAAGCGTTATCGTTCAGAGCTACCAGCCTACACACCCCGCCGTTACGAACGGCCTTGCTCAGAATTACGCTGATTTTTATCAAACAGCGCTCTCGCAACGCCGCCAAGGTGGTTTTCCACCGTATACATACCTTCTTAAGCTCACTTGTATTTACAAAACAGAGGCTGCAGCCATTAAAAATGCACAAAAGTTTGCCGCCGATCTCCGTTTGCAATTACCAAAAACCGTTCAAATCCTTGGACCAACTCCAGCTTTTTATGAGCGGCAGCATGATACATACCGATGGCAGCTCACCCTTAAATCATCGAAACGAGCCGATCTAACGAGCGCTCTGCAATATCTACCTCCCACGCATTGGCAATTTGAACTCGACCCTACAAGTTTGCTATAACGGCACGCCCGTATCTGTTATAATAGAGCGTGATGAAAAAAGAAGACATTATTACGCTGCCCAACCCGCATCTACGCAATAAATCTGCCAAAATACGGGCTATCGATGACGATGCTATCAAATTAGTCGAAGACATGACCAGCGCTTCGCTCGACTGGGAAGATTCTCGTCCTCACGAAATTAGTGCTGCCCTTGCTGCTGTTCAGGTTGATCACAACGTTCGCGTTGTGATTGTTCGGAGTGATTTTGAAGATAAGGCCACTCGCGATTTTACTCCTCTTATCAATCCAGAAATTGTTAAATACGAGGGCGAGATTGTTAACGATTACGAAGGCTGCTTAAGCGTTAATAGCATCTACGGCCTCGTACCTCGCCATACCAAAATCCGCGTCAAAGCACTCGACATTGATGGCAACGAAGTGCGTTTTAAAGCCGAAGGCTTTTTAGCGCGTGTTATTCAGCACGAAATCGATCACACTAACGGCGTTGTCTTTATTGATCATATTAAAGATCAAACAGAAGCTTTCTTCACGCTCGACGAGAAAGGCGAGCTTCAACCACTTGATTATGACAAACACGTCAAAAACAATCATATTCTTTGGGACTGAGGAGTTTAGTCTCGCCAGCCTCCAGGCACTTATTACCGCCGGTTACCATATTGCCGCTGTCGTCACTAAACCTGATAGTAGAAAAGGACGCGGCCATCAATTAGCACCTCCGAGTGTTAAGGTTCTGGCAGACCAGTATAATGTTCCTGTCTGGCAACCTACTAAGGTGGCTGAAATCAATCAGCAAATCCAGGCACTTCACACACCAGTCGCTGGCGTCTTGGTTAGCTACGGTAAAATCATTCCGCAGAGTACTATAGATCTTTTTACACCCGGTATTATCAACGTTCACCCCTCTTTGTTGCCAAAATATCGAGGCCCCTCACCTATCGAATCTGCCATCATAAACGGTGATGCACAAACAGGTGTTACCATTATGCAACTCTCTGCAGCTATGGATGCCGGCCCCACGTATGCGGTTCAGATTCACCCATTAACAGGCAACGAGACGCGTCCTGAGCTCTATCGTACACTCGCAAGCATCGGAGCAAAGCTTCTTATAGACACATTGCCGTCGATCTTGGATGACACCCTCAAACCAGAACCACAAAGAGACGCCGATGCCACCTACTGCAGTCTCCTCCAAAAAAGCGACGCAGAGCTTTCCCTACACGATCTGACCGCCATTGAAGCTGAACGACGCATTCGTGCGCATCTTGGCTTTCCTAAAAGCAAAGTTATGATAGGCAACAATCCTGTTATCCTGACCAAAGCTCATGTATCAGATCAACAAAAAACACCGCTCGACCTTATATGCCGAGACGGTGTTTTTTTATCAATTGACGAGCTACTTGCTCCTAGCGGCCGTCTAATGAATGCCGCCGATTTTCTTCGCGGTTACGCTGCCTGAGCAGTTTCGTCACCGAGGATCGTACCCTTGTTAGTAGTGATCTCTTGTTTTAGCTCTTCAAGAACTTGAGAGACAACATCGCGATAGTTGGGCCTATTAAGACCCAGCCATTTAAGCGAGGCGTACTCTGCTAGAACAACAACATCGTCTGCACCCTCAGGAGCGTTTTGTTTAAGTTGTTGATAGCTTGGATCGTTTGGATAGTCGGGTGCGTTTTTTGTAACCCATTCCTGAACCTTAGTATCGTCACGATCAACGAAAGATTCGAATTCCTTCAACTGGTCATCGCTGAGGCCATCTGATAGGCGAACACCGACACGTAACTCTAGTTCATTATAGATATGATCTAGAAACGCTTGCTTTTGATCCTCAGGAAGTTGATCGAGACCAAGATCCTTCAGAAACTGTTCATCAAGTTGAAACATTGTTTTCCCCTATTTACTTACATCTATTGTACAAGGAATTACTATGAGTTTGCAAATGGACGAAGTATATCTATGACGTCCTTTGTGCGGCTCACGTTGTCAATACTTACCCACTTGTGTGTTCCACTACCGTGCCACTGAACATCGTGACCAGCCTTAGCAGCTTCTTTGCTTAGACCTTCTAACCAAGCTTCTGCCTTATCAGGACCTACAACTTTTTCGGCCCAGTTCCAAGGATACGCAGAGCCATCAGCACTTGGTAGCTCAGGCTTTTTTGGTACTACTGGAGGAATAACTTCTCCGCCAGTATGACCACCATTACCGCCGCCTTGGTTATTAAGAACCTCCTGATGTGCTCCGCCGCCACCGCCATGACCAAAGGCACCAAGACGCCATGCTGCAAATGCACCAACAACCGCCAATGCACCAACAACGGCAGCAACCTTTTTCTTGTCAGATGAGCGGAAGCGTTCCATCGTATTCGACACACCGTTAGTTGCCCGTACTACGCCTGAGAGGTAAAAATCATGCAAACGGCTGAACGCACGCTTCAACCAGGGACTCTTAGTAGGCTCTTTATCATCACCAAGATCAGCCTTCACAGGAGGGTTATCAATAAGATCTTGAAGTTCCGCGTCCGTAGGTTTTTCCGTACCAAGATCGGCCTTTTCAGGAGGCGTAAGGTCTGGCTTTTCGTCATCGCCAAGATCCGCCTTCTTGGGAGGGGTTAGATCGTCGCCAAGATCAGCTTTCTCAGGAGGCGTAAGATCAGCCTTTTCCTTGTCATCACCAAGATCAGCTTTTTCTGGGGGTGTGAGGCCGGAGTCATTGAGATCCGCTTTTTCTGGTGGCGTAAGCTCAGCTGCACTTGCAAGCGCTTCATCCAGCTGCTTCTGAATCTCACGAAGTTTTTCGTAAACACCAAGTTTCTTAGCACCTTCTGGGTTCTCGTTAATGCCCTTTATAACAGCCTCTAGGGTCGCAAGTTCTCGCGCGTTGTCGGAATCCTTCTCTCGCCCTTTATCGACGTCGTAAGGTGTACCTTCACGCTCTTCGTACTCGCTATAGGCGGTTTCGAGAGCCTGGTCTTTATCCATCTTTGTTTCATCTTCAAGTTGGCGACGAGCGTCATTTACAAAGCTTGTAAGATCAAGGTTATTCATGTCGTATACAGTGCGGAATGCGCTTGTGTCACCAGCAGCTTCAAGTGCTTCGCGAATTTTAGTACGACGATCACCAAATGATTCGTTATTATCGTAAGCATCAATAATAGACTTGAGCTCACTTACGCGACGTTCCTTAACTTCACCTGACGCACCCTCGACAAAAGAGTTTAGTTCGAGATTGTTCATGTCATACACACGACGAAAAGCAGCTTGGTCGCCAGACTCTTCAAGTTTCTCCCGCACAGCAGTACGGAGATCACCGCCTGGCGTCGGAGAGTCAGGGTCGATAGATCCTTTTGCCTCTACAATCGCATCAAGGGTGGCGCGATTCATACCTTCGTATGGGTTAGAGACTTCTTGCTTCTCAGGTTCGCTCGTGGTGGACAGCTGTTCTGACATGTTTTTCTCCTTCGGAGTGTGCTTAGTGATTTTCGTGTGTTTATTTTTAACTAATAGTGAAATACTAGCATACTTTCTCTGTTAAGTCAAGTATAAGCGACTCAAAATGGTAACCAAAAATGCTCCGAGATATCGGAGCATTCGGACGAGCTATTATTTATACCTACTTAAGCGTTCTTTTTACAAGTTCACGGGTAAAGAACTCGAGCTTGTCACCCTCTTCAAGTTGGAATTTTTTCTCGATTTTTAGCGAAAGACCACACATTTCGCCTTCAAAGACTTCTTTTGCTTCTTGCTGCTGGCGTTGAACGCTCAAGACTTCTACCTCTGAAACTTGTTCATCACCACGTTTTACACGAGCAAGCACATTAGGTACAGCTTTACCGCTCGTGACTTCACCACCGGCAATAATCTGATCTTTCATCGTACGGAAAATACCTTTGATGGTCAATTTCCCGAGTTCAGTCTCAACAACCTCTGGAGCAAGCAATGCTTCCATAGACTGGCGAGCATCGTCAAGCAGTTCGTAGATAACTTTGAAGAGACGTACTTGGATTTTTTCGCGCATAGCCAAGCGCTTTACGGCTGGTGAAAGCTCAACGTTAAAACCATAGATAATAGTGTTATCACCTTCAGCAAGACGAATGTCGTTTTCAGAGATATTACCGACTCCGCTGCCGATAATGCGCATATTAACTTCCCCGCCGGTATCAACGAGACGAAGGCTGTCCATTACAGACGTCAGAGACCCCTGCACGTCGGCCTTCACGATGACATTCACCTCTTGGGTATCATGCTTTTGATTCATCATCTTAAGAAGGTCAGCGCCCGTTACGTTAGTGGTTGCCGCGCTCTTTTCACGATCAATACGAGCACGCTCCGAGGCGTGACGAGCTTCTTTTTCGTTCTTAACGATCACAAAGACATCGCCAAACTGAGGTAGTTCTTTAAAACCAGTTACCGTTACCGGAGTTGATGGACCAGCCTCTTTAAGTGTGCGGCCTTTAAAGTCAAGAAGTGTGCGGATTTTACCATAAGCAGTGCCGGCAACTAAGAAATGACCTGGTTTAAGCTTACCCTGCTGTACGAGCAGACCGACTACAGCACCACGACCAGTCTCCATGTGAGATTCGATAACAAGACCTTCCGCAGGGACGTCGATATCCGCTTTAAGCTCTTCAAGGTCAGCTACCAAAAGGACCATATCAAGTAATTTGTCGATATTTTGGCCAGTTTTTGCGCTTACCTCAACCATCACCGTATCACCACCCCATTCTTCTGGGTTAAGGTGATGCTCGGTTGCAAGCTGCGTTTTAACCATCTGAGGATTAGCGGTTTCTTTATCCATCTTGTTAATAGCAACAACAATTTTAGCGTTGGCATTCTGGGCAAAGCGGATAGCCTCCACTGTCTGTGGCTTTACACCATCGTCAGCCGCTACAACGATAACGACAACGTCAGTAAGCGTCGCGCCATGTTGACGTAGCGCAGCGAACGCCTCGTGACCTGGTGTATCGAGTAGAGTAATAGAACGGTTTTTGCGAACCGTCTGATAAGCACTAATGTGCTGGGTAATACCGCCTGCTTCACCTTCGGTCGTTTTTGTACCGAGAATGGCGTCTAAAAGGCTAGTTTTACCATGGTCAACATGACCCATGACTGCCACGATAGGTGGACGGTCAACAGCCTTATCTGATAATTGATGAACTTTACGCTCAACTGTTTGTGAGTTTTCGCGTTTTTCGAGCGTCACGTCGAGACCGAGCTCTTCTACAATGATAGTTGCTGTTTCAAAATCGATTCGTTGGTTAATTGTTGCAACGATACCGTTCTTAAAAAGCTCGCCAATCAAAGTGGTGACAGGCAAATTGAGCGTTTCAGCCAATTCGCCAACAGTAATCGAGTCAGAGACAACAAGTACTTTTTCTTGGCTCATGCGTAGCTCCTTTCTGCCCGCCACCTCTTGGGCGAACGTAGTTCCTTGTAAATTACATAGGAAGGTTTATTTTTTCTTGTCAGCAAGGCTCAAAGAGATCTTGCGATTGTCCTTGTCGATATCAAGAACAGTAAAGCTCTTGCGCTCGTTCAGGGTAAAGACCTTCTCAGGGTCTACATCATTACCGTCACCAAGTTCACTGATGTGCACGAGGGCTTCAACAGCAGGGCTAATCTGCACGAATGCGCCAAACGGAGTGATACGAGTAACCGTACCTTCAACTTTGTCGCCAGCCTTGAACTGCTCAACTTCATCGAGCCATGGGTCTTTGGTAAGCTGCTTGATACTAAGGCTCAAACGATCTTTGTCGATTGAAATAATCTTAGCTTCGATTGTTTGACCAACCTTTACATAGTCGCTTGGGTTGTTCACACGCTCCCAGCTGATTTCTGAGATGTGCACAAGACCTTCGATACCTTCAACGTTTACAAATACGCCGAAGTCTACGACGCCGGTTACAACACCAGAAACAGTATCGCCAACCTTAAGTTTTTCAAAGCGCTCAGCGAGGCCTTCTTTAACAGCTTCTTTTTCACTAAAGATAAGCTTGTTAGCTTTGCGGTCGCTATCAAGGATACGAACCTTAAGATTTTGACCAACAAGAGCATTCAGGCGCTGGAGGATTTCATCTTTGTCGCTTGAACCAACACGTGGGTAGTGTTCAGCTGACAATTGCGAAACTGGTAGGAATCCACGGACACCTTCAAACTCTACAAGTAGACCACCACGATTTGCATCGTATGGTGAGACTTCGATAATGTCGCCAGTCTCCATCTTTGCAGCTACTTCTTCCCAGCCACGATCCTTAGCAGCCTTACGAAGTGAGAGGAGCGAGTAACCGTTGTCGAGTTCAGCGTCGACAACGCTTGCAGTGACTTCATCACCTTCTTTAAGTGCACGAGAGAACCCAACCTCGCGGCGTGGTACGTAACCAACACCCTGAGCGCCAAGGTCGATCAGTACTTCGTGTTTACGAAGTGAAAGAACCGTACCTGTTACCATTTCTCCTGCTGTTATTTGCTTGACGCTGTCTTCGTGAGAAGCGAGCAAATCATCCATTGTTATTGCGGCTTTTGTTGCCATAAGTCTTAAAAGACTCCTTCCTTAATTGATATTTCTGGAGACACGCTTAAATAGTGCACCTAGATTACCTCCTATTGTACCTCATATAGAGGTAAAAAGTCAAAGCGAGAGCTCTGGCCGACGCGAACGAGCATACGATACCGCCATACCACTAAGGGCGGCTACGGCAACGATACTTCCTATAAGCTCCCTAGGTCCCGTTTGCGGTAACCGGGCCGGACTCGTGCTTTGTGTCTGCGTACTAGATTGAGGCGTCGTAGCCTGCGGCTGATCGCTTGTGTTTGAAGCACCTTGCTGTGATTTATTCGTATCAGGCGTTTTATCCTGCTGGGCAGGTGCTGGCGGCGACTGTGCCTGATCAGATTGCGTGGTAAGTTTGCGTATCGTATATGCTCCACCAATAAGCAAACCAGCCAGTACAAGCGCGACGATCACAAAGCTCAACACCGAACCACCCTGATTTGTTCGTGTCATATCTGTTATTCCCTCACTTACTTTTCTTTACTATAACTTTTTATAGGCAAAGGCGCAACTCGTGAATTGTATGCTAAACTACGAATATGTTAGTAGCGGTAGATACAGGGGCCACAAAAACGCTCATCGCCGGCTTCAAGCGCGATGGAACGCTAGGTAAAACCATAAAGTTTCCGACACCTCGTCGAGAAGCTGAATATGTAGCTCTTTTGCGCCGCACATTGCAAGAAACCTATGGAGGCGAAAAGATAGAAGCCGTCGTGGTTGCACTACCCGGCATTATTAAAGATGGTGTGGCCATATGGTGTAATAATTTAGGCTGGAAAAACTTCACCGCACAAAAGGCTCTCTCAGGAGTCTTTGGCAATGCTCCCGTGTTTATAGAAAACGATGCTAATCTGGCTGGACTAGCTGAGACTCGCGTATTAACGCCAATGCCAATCTCATCTCTCTATGTCACGATTAGTACTGGTATCGGCACAGGTATTACTACAAATGGCAAAATCGATCCCGGTCTTCGCTATAGCGAAGGCGGACGTATGCTCGTTGAATACGATGGATTAGTGCAGGAGTGGGAGCGTTTTGCCTCTGGTCACGCCATTGTAGAGGTGTATGGCAAGTACGCTCGCGACATTACAAGCAAGCGAACTTGGAATCAGATTGCCGATAGAATCAGCCGAGGGTTTCTCGCGATCGTACCACTCCTACAGCCAGATACCATCATTATTGGTGGTAGTATCGGTACTTATTTTAAGCAGTACGACGACCAACTAAAAGCCATTCTACGAGAGAAACTACCTCCGCACATTCCCTGCCCTAAATTCAGGCAAGCAAAACACCCCGAAATGGCCGTCGTGTACGGATGCTATTACTATGCAATCGATTACCTTACTGATAAATAGACTACAGTCGGCTTATCCTGACCTACTTTTTGACGCTCGCAACGAGTTCCATTGGTCACCAGAGAACGAAACGATCACCTATCCTAAGGATACAGACGATACCAGTTCGCTACTCCACGAAGTGGCGCACGCCGTTTTAGAACATGCTTCGTATACCCGCGACATAGAGCTAATCAAGATGGAACGCGCTGCTTGGCAATACGCACAGACTCACCTCGCACCTTTTTACGAAGTAACCATACCAGATGATTTCGTAGAAGACTCCCTGGATACCTACCGTGATTGGCTCCATGCGCGAAGCTTATGTCCCCAATGCAGCGCTACGGGAATTCAAATAAAAACAGCTGAATATAAGTGCGTAGCTTGCCACGCTCACTGGCAAGTCAATGAAGCCCGTATATGCGCACTGCGACGTTATAAAATTACGACAAATTAAATATCGCCTCTCTAACGAGGCGATATTTAATTTTATAACTGGTTCCGCTTAAGCGGCCTGTGCTATATCTTCATCAGAAGTTGTCGTTGCGACCGTAGTGTTCGCTTTTTTACGGCGAGAGATACGGCCACCCTTAGCGCCGGCAATACGAGCCAGGGCTGGGTTAGCGGCAAAACCACCCGTACTACCATTACGGCCACCTTTAGCGCCAATTTTAGCGTAAAAGTCAGGGTCTTTTGCCAAGTTCTTAGCAGCAGCCTTCTGGCCACCAGTTTTAGTTCCTGCCATAGGAATAGTTCTCCTTTATTACCTCACACGTGATATGTGTATGTACTCTAATATAGCATAGCTTATGCTTTTTGTCAATATTTACATGAGCGTTATATTATTGTATTCATAATATTGCCTATATCCATCTGATGCGATACTATAGAGTACGCACCTGTTTGAGCCCTAAAAACCTGACTCAAACTAAACGACCACCCCCATAAGAGTGGTCGTTTTATATTCTATCGCCCCAAGGGAACACCTGTATAAGACGTCTCACAAGCCTACGATAGCTTGTTTGTTCCAAAGATGAGTATGTACTCATCTTATATCAATAAGTCCTGTAGACGCGGAGATAGGGGGTACTTTTTATTAATAGCATAAGCGGTTTAAGCCAAAGAAAAAGGACTTCCTATTCGGAAGTCCTTTTTATAATTCGGCACCGTGCTAGTTTCCCACTTTTGGCAGTATAATCGCCGCTGCTGAGCTTGACTTCTGTGTTCGGAATGGGAACAGGTATTTCCTCAGCGCCATGGGCACCGAAGCAAGGCTTGAGATCACTGGTTCTACTATAAAAGTAGTGTGATCAACCCTTGCTTCGATGTCCATTTTGGTCATCTGCAAAGCAGAGTTCCAAAAAGGGCACGGTATGTAAGTTGTAAAAACTGACATTGGTGATAAACACCAATTACTAGTCAAGTCTACCTCATCACCGGCGTTACTGTCAAGCAGTAACAGAGGTGACAAGGACATAAAAAGGCAATGGGACTATTAGTATGCTTCAGCTCCATGTATTGCTACACTTCCACCTTGCACCTATCAAACAGATATTCTTTCTGTGTCCTCATAGGGAAATCTAATCTTGAAGTTAGTTTCGCGCTTAATATGCTTTCAGCGCTTATCTATTCCGAACATAGCTACTCGACAATGCAGCAGGTGGCCACAATCGATACACCAGAGGTTCGTCCGCCCCGGTCCTCTCGTACTAGGGGTAGATCTTCTCAAATTTCCTAACGTCCGTACCGGATATAAACCGAACTGTCTCACGACGTTCTGAACCCAGCTCGCGTACCACTTTAATCGGCGAACAGCCGAACCCTTGGAAGGTGCTCCCCCTCCAGGATGTGATGAGCCGACATCGAGGTGCCAAAC
>DATIJL010000004.1 GCA_035478595.1 Candidatus Chromulinivoraceae bacterium | reverse complement strand
CAAGAAGGTATCTACCACCTCAATTAAATTCTTGATATGATGAGAACGTAAAATACGCATGTTGCTTCTCCTTTTTTGTTTTGTCACTTCAAGGATAGCAGATGCGTATTTGCATTTGGAGGGTTTTGAGACTCAGGTTGTAGGGAGGCAGTCCTAAGAATACTAGATGCTACTCTGGTAGAGTTAATGCTAGAGTATTGTACATTATGGACAATGGAGACCTGATTATTTTTTATTTTGAAAGATTTGAACAGATTTACATTTTGTATCTATTGTTGTAGAGTAGACTAAACACATCGACCTGGGCCTGTATGTACAGGAAAGTCACCAGTGAGTGGCAGGAAGAAATTCATTTATCTGAAGAGTAGACCCTGACGGAAGAGTCCCGTAACCATGACTGCAGCCGTTGATGGACGGTTCCAAGCGTAGTACTGGTAACAGACTACGAAACCAAGGGTGGTACCACGAAGTAATTTTCGTCCCTCGGTCTCTATATCTTTTTTGATATAGAGACCGAGGGACTTTTGTTTTCAAAAATAATAAGGAGTACACGATGAAGTATGATGCGAAAGAAATAGAAGAAAGATGGAAGGCATTTTGGGCAACTGAAAAAGTCTTTAATTTTGATGAAACAAGCAAGTCACCTCTTTATGTCGTCGATACGCCTCCACCATATGTTTCCGCTGACCACCTCCACGCTGGGCATATTATGTCGTACGCTCAGGCTGAATTTATTGTGCGTTATAAGCGTATGCAGGGTTTTAACGTCTATTACCCAATGGGTTTCGATGATAATGGCCTCCCAACAGAGCGATTCATTGAGAAAAAATACGGTATCGACAAAAGTAAAATCACTCGACCTGAGTTTGTAAAGCTCTGTCTAGAGGAGACTCAAAAAGGTGCCGCGACGTATCGTCAGCTATGGCACGATCTTGGCATCTCTGTAGATTGGAATCACACCTACAGCACTATCAATAAGCATTCTCAGCGCATTGCGCAGGCCTCTTTATAAGAAAGAGCATCTCTATCGAGCTGAAAAACCTGTCATGTGGTGCACTCACTGCCAAACGACACTTGCTCAGGCAGATCTTGATGATTTAGAGCGTGAGACAGAGTTTGTCTATATTGAAGTTCCGATAGAGGGTGGTGGTTCACTCACCTTTGCAACGACTCGTCCCGAAATGTATCCGTCGTGTGTTGGTATTTCTGTTCATCCTGATGACGAGAGATATCAAAAGTATATCGGCAAGATCATTACCATGCCTCTAACAAATGCAAGGGTTCTCCTTACGACCGATGAGAAGATTGACCCAGCTTTCGGAACAGGTGTCGTGTATTACTGTAGTAGCGGAGATGCACAATTTCTCGATTGGGAGGTGAGGCACCCGATTGCTAAAGAAGATAAGAAATATATTCTTGGTCCAGATGGTCGCATGAATAAAGATGCTGGTAAATACGAAGGACTGACGGTAACTGAGGCAAAACAGCAGATTACTGCCGATCTTACCGCACTCGGTGTTGTTAAGAAGATTGAAAAGATCTCCCAAGTCGTTAATGTTCACGAACGTTGCGATACGCCAATCGAATACGTCACGAGCAAGCAATGGTTTATTAAGATTGTTGATCAAAAAGAAAAATGGCTAGAACTTGGCCGACAAGTGAACTGGTATCCCGAATCTCGCCGCAACGATTATGAAACATGGGTAAATGGACTGAACTGGGATTGGTGTATCTCGCGCCAACGGTATTATGGCGTTCCTATTCCTGTATGGTATGACAAAAGGACAGGCGACCCAGTCTTCCCGGACGAAAGTGAGCTTCCAATAGATCCAACACAGTACACGCCAAAAGGGCATAGAGCTGAGGATCTTATTCCTGAAGCGGATGTGCTAGATACGTGGGCAACCTCTTCTGTGTCACCACAAATCATTTCTGCATTGGTTAAAGATGAGGCTATACAAGAAAAGCTCTACCCGGCTACTTTACGACCTAACGCGTTTGAGATCATTCGAACCTGGGACTTCTATTCAATTGTGCGAGGTTACTACGAGAATGGCCATCTTCCTTTTCGTGACGTTATGATTTCGGGTCATGGCCTTGCTGAGGATGGACGAAAGATGTCAAAAAGACTTGGAAACTACATGCTATCTCAAGAACTTCTCGACAGATACGGTGCCGACGCTATTCGTTACTGGGCCACTGGTGCGCGACTAGGCCAGAACCTACGATTTAGTACAAAGGAAGTTGAGATGGGACACAAGACAGCCGTAAAGTTCTATAATGCTGCACGCTTTGTTGCGATGCATGCCGATACCGGAAATGCCGGCGAGCAAGAGCACGCCGATGCGTGGATTCTCCAGGAACTAAATACATGTATCACAGCGGTAACGAAAGCGTTTGACGACTATTCGTATAGCCAAGCTCGTGATGCCCTTGATGGCTTCTTCTGGTCAAAATTTACCGATTATTATCTTGAGTTCATCAAGTACCGTTTGTTTGGTGAAGATGTGGCATCAAAAGAGGCTGCTGTAGCAACGCTAAAAACCGTCTTTCTTGCCGTACTGAAGATGTATGCTCCACTCATGCCATTTATTACAGAGCAAATTTACCAAGATCTCTATAAAGATAAAGAGGGAATTAAAAGTATCCACATTAGTACGTGGCCTAAAGTACTCCAACTTGATTCTAGCCTGGAGATACAAGACTTCAATCAAGCGATTGCTGCTATCGACGAAGTGAGAAAATATAAAGCACAGGAGAATATGTCACTTGGCAAAGAGCTCGAGGACTATAGCTTAATGACATCAATAGATATCACCAAATACAGTGAACTTGTGCGAGGTGTGGGGCGTATTAAACTACTTAAGTAGATATACCTTTTACAGGAAGTGTGAAATTAGGTAAAAATATACCTCGTTTTCTCGGTGAGTAACCAGGAGTATTATAAGAAGAACATGCCATTAATATACATTACGGGTACGCCTGGATCGGGTAAGTCGGCAGTATGTGCTGAGCTCAAGCGACGCGGATACACGGCTTTTGATACCGACAAAGATGCCATCGCCTTCTTTTATAACAACGAAACTGGCGAACCGATTAAGGGTCACGTGTCAGCTCAAGAGCGTACACCAGAATGGCGATCCAGACATACCTGGAAGGCCAAACGTGAGGCTATCGAGAAATTACGAGAGCAGGCTAAAGGCGGGCTGGCATTTTTATGCGGTGTGACGGCAAATGACGCTGACGAGCTCTGGGATTTATTTACTACTGTGTTTGCTTTGGTAATTACTGATAGACAAGTATTGCAAGAACGTATCCTGGAGCGTGACGAAGACGGGTATGGCAAAAACCCACATGAACTCGCAGCGTTATTAGAATGGCAACTGGCTGCGGTAGAAGATTACAGGAAGCTCGGAGCGGTCATTATCGATGCATCTAAACCCTTAGATGACGTAGTGAATGAAATAGAGAGTAGGGCTCAGCTATTACAGTTCGAGTCTAAAAGAACAGCAGCTTAACCAAGTTGTCGGCTTACTTCCATCGGCCACTCTCTCAGTATGAACGGCTTTCCCTCTACCTGTTTAACGAGTTCTTTGATGAGCTTATCGAGTTCGATGCAACCATTATCGATCTCTCTTTGCCCGATGGCAATCTTATGAGGGACCAAGTCTTCATGTGCTGCCTTGAGTTTGGCTGATAGGTTAATATTCCTGTCATCAACCTCAATTCGGAGTGGCAACTTCTCATACTTCTTCGCCAGTTCTTTACACACATCAACAAATACTTCACCGACAGGTAGGAGCCGAATCTGTGCTGGTTGCAACCAAAGTGGCAATCCTTTCTGCTCATACTGATCAAACAGGAGATATAGGTATCGTTCGATGCCACCAGGGATAGCAGAGTGAATAATCACCGGATGTTTCCGCTTTCCGGCTTTGTCGATGTAGTGGATATTAAGGCGTGGCGCGTTGCCAATATCCACTTGGATACAGCCGATCTCACGTGCCTGCCCGAGCTGGTCAACTATCTTATAGTCTACGTTCACAACCCAGTAACGATCGTTGCCATCCTCTAAGATGTTTACAAGTACGTCAGCGCCAAGCTGGTCGGATATTTGCTCGATATATTCTCTGTATTCCAGCCAAATTTCTTCAGATGGTATCTCAATTACTACGTGGTACTTACGCTCAGCATCGTTGGCTGCTTCGACGATTTTTGCCTGAAGTTTAGGGAACCACGCAAAGGCTTCGGCTACGTCTTTAAAGTAGGGATGAATATCGGGCATGAAGAAGCGACGTTGTCTAAGAAGAAGCATCATTTCGCCACTCTGTTCGTGGCGATAGCAGTCGGATATTGAGAAGTGTGCAAATGGTAGCTGTTTGTAACTCAGCGGTTTTTTGGCAGCTAGGTTAAATTGTGGATAGCTGGCGTCATAGCTCATCACCACATCGTGGTCGCCAGACTTGAACTGGTAAAGTCGATCACCGTAGAGCGAAGCGTACGCATCAACTACAGGATGGTTGAGGCTAAACATGTTTGCGCCGTTTACCTCGTAAATCGGTAAGCCTAGATCGTGAACAAGCTCGCGGGCATAATCCTGTACGAGTCTACGCATAAGGTTGGCTCTATAGTTATACTGGACATGGCCAATATCTGCGTTTGGCTCCCATCGGAAACCAAGCTTATTAGCGTATTGCAAATAAGCAGGTCTGTCGTTGGATTGTTCGATAAGTATTTCACTAAGAGCCTCACGTCGTACGAAGCAGGCGAATTCTTCGTTGATGTTTTCTTGCTGTAGGTAGTCGTCAATCTCGACAACTTTCTTGTCTTGTTTGAGGATGAAGTATTTCATTCGTAACTCCTTTTTAGAGTAAGTAGATTTTAATTTGTCCTCTACTTTTCGGCTCTAAGTGGAGTGTGTTCTTCGGGGAAAAGAAAAACTCCCGTCGTCCGGGAGCTTTGAATCAGCAAAAACCAGGACGAGCTAGAGCGAGCGCGTCGTCGATTGGTTTGCGTTGTTGATTCGATTAATCATGAGTATACTATAGCACTTATGCTAGATAATGTCTAGGTCTGTTGTCTTTTGCGAACAACTTACTTACACTCGGAGGCAAAATCTACTCCAACGGCTGAGTTGTCGTTTAAGCTGAGAAGGGTGATTCTCCCTCGACTCCTTAGGAGTGTGGAGCTTTGCCGTAAACTGCTAGCGATGGTGGACGTAATCTAACTCAGGCTATAGCACTGCGATCATGATGCGCTAGCAGCCATAGGGCGCATGGCACAAGTACAAATAAGGTGATCAAGCCGAATACTGCATAAGCGGCACGAGGCGTGTGTGCCCATTGAATCAACAGCCCAGTGGCACTACTGCCGCCTAATCCAATTAAGACGGCCAAACCCTTAAAGCTGCTCATTATAGTGGCGCGATGTGATCCAGGTATACGGTCATGAATAATGAGCCTGATAAATGAGCTTGTCGCGTTAAGACAAGACCACAAAACGTAGCCCGCCAAAAAGAGTGATAAGATGCCGAGCCCCATAAACGAGTAAGCGGCAAGCGCGCCAAGTGCCATATATAGAATCCGCCTGGCGTCGGTTTTTAGGAGCCTTAGCAAAAACGTATTTAGCATAAGTATCGTCATAAACCCAGCGCCAGCAATTAAGAGCCCACGGGTAGCCGGCCCAATACTATGTTCAATCATAGCTGCTTCATTTACAAACTGAATGCACATGCCCAGCATGACAGAAAAGGTGACACCCATAAGGACTAGAACCCGTAGATAAGAAGTAGCTAAAAGGTGTCGTAGACTTTGCACCAAATGGCGCTGGTACGAGACCTGCGATTTCGTGTAATCAACTTTATTTTGTTCTTGGATATAGGCCAAGGTGACAAGCCAAATGAGCCCAGCAAGAATTTGAGCCAAAAAAGGAACAGCGTGGTTAGCGACAAACATTGTGCCGCCGACGGCCGCGCTTACTAGAATTCCGGCTTGACCACATGTCATTTCAAGTGCGTTAACTCGACGGAAGGTCGTCTTACTGACGTTTTTGTGGTCGTATATCAATGCCTCAAGCGCGCCGTTCATGCAAGCACCACCCAGACCGTAAAGAATGGCCGCTAGTATAAACAGCGTAAAGGAGTGTGCTTGCAATATTACCCATGGAGCAATGGTGAGTAGGGTGGCGCCTACCAATGTAATTGATTTGCGACTATACTTATCTGCCAAAATACTCGTTGGTATATCAGCGATAAAATTGCACAGGCTGTTGATGCTAAAAAATAGTCCAACCTCGACCGGTGTTATCGTCTGAGACGCAAACTGATAAAAAATAGGATACACAAAATAAAGCGCCCCCACAAATTTAGAAACAAGGTACAGCTTAACCACACGATCAAGCTGTACATCGTGTGCACGTTTAAAAGACATAAATTCCCCTCTGTTTTACTTTTTTGTTTTTCCAGTCCTCACGAGACTATCCTTAGCATAGCACCGCAAAACTGTGATAGCTAAAGTCAAATCGACTACATTACCAGGGCTCTGAACGGTGTATACTAGAGGTATATGTAGGCATCTAGTCTCATAGTCCCGATCTCACCATCCGAATTATGTAATTATGACTGTAAAGCGAGCTTATGAAACCAGAAATAGAAGCAAAATTTCTTAACGTAGACCCAGACGATATACGAACTCGTCTTAAAGACATCGGTGCTGTTTGTAAGCAACCCATGCAGCTTATGCAACGAATTATCTTTTCTACGCCTGAAATGGACGACACGCATGCTTATGTTCGTGTTCGCGATGAAGGTCATCGCATTGCTATGACGTATAAACGGTTTGATGAAATATCGCTGACTGGCGCAAAAGAGGTAGAACTTACCGCAAATGATTTTGACTCTGCCGTAGCGTTTGTCGAAGCACTAGGCGTAAAAGCTAAAAGCGCGCAAGAGGCTCGCCGCGAGATCTGGATACTTGGTGACATAGAGGTGGTGATAGATGAATGGCCATGGATTAAGCCGTACATCGAAATAGAGGCGCCAACGGAGGATCAGGTAAAAGATATGGCAAGCAAGCTTGGTTTTGAATGGAGTTCAGCTGCGTTTGGCGATATTATGACAGCTTATCGGGCAGAATACCCTGGCACTGGTACAACCTATGACGACATGATTTACAATTTACCACATATACAGTTTGGCGACCCGTTGCCGAATATTCTGAAAAAATAGGAGAAATATGACAAAACTAGGTATTTTGGTGCATTGCCGGCACCTTGAAACAGTGGCATGGGAAGAGTTGGTATTTGGTATTCCAGCAGAAGATAAACTCGGTGATCTTACTATGCTTGCTTTAGTGATTTTACGCCTAGAACCTACCGAACGAGTGGAGCGTATTGTTATTGGACGCGGCCCATCGTGGCGTGATGGCCTTAACGAGGGTGAATACACTAAAAAGTTTTTGCTCGATAACATTAACCGGCTGCATGAGTTCCCTCGTTTGCAGCCACTGCTAGATGCATTAAGCGACGAGCAATTAGAAAAGTTCCGTGCGCTGTTAGAGAATATAGTTATTACACCGGAGATTAAAAATACTGTCGCCGAGATAGAAGCGGCGGCAAAAATCTTTACAGAAAAAGAGATAAGTAAAGTAGTCCAAATTAGTGCTGCAACCCACGCCTCACGCTGCATTAAAGAGCAAGCCGTCGCTCGTTCGCATGGTACTATTGCCAAAAACCAACTGTGGCAAACCATTGCAACAGATATGTCTTACCATAATACCAAACCTGAGGATGTGGCCGTTATTGAGCCACTGCATCGTCGTGACCAGCCAATGACCTTCGTGCGTCCTGGAATGTCTGAGGTCATCGCGCCGTATTTCTTCTTGCCCGACGCCGATAAGCAAGAATTTGTAAAACTCGTTAAAGATTTTATGGACAAGCGAAAATAGCTTGCATACAGGGCTATTCTTAGGTATAATCACTAAGGTAAAAACACCTATGCGGGTGTAGCTCAGTTGTTAGAGCGCGTCCTTGCCAAGGACGAGGTCCAGGGTTAGAGTCCCTGTACCCGCACCATAAAAGACTTTTCAAGTTTTGAAAGGTCTTTTTTGTTTGCCGCTAATCTGTAAAAGACGCTAATTTCTGGTGTGTAAATTTTATTTTTCTCATCTATGAAAATTCCAGCTGGAAATAGCATTTGTTTACACATTAATCGGCGCTCTTTCAAGACAGTCGGTTCTAAGAAGTGCCGTCCTGTATCTTGTATAAAGCTCAAGGCAAACTCCATGAACTCTCTTTTGTCATCGCTCTCTTCCTTCATCAGTTTTATGAGTTGAGACTTGAGGGTGGAAAGCTCTTTTTTCTTTTTTTCGATTATCTTCAAGATGTCATCCTTGATATCTTTATTTTTGTCGTCGATAGCGCTCTCAACCTTTTCTTCGATGTATCGCTCAAGCTCAACCATGCTTCGTCGCATAGTTCGTTCTTCATTTATCCTATTCTCACTATCCTTTTGCCACACAGTTTCCAAGGCGGCAATAACGCTCTTTTGAGTCTCTGGAGACATCTCATAACGATCGAACAAGTCGATTATTTTATCGTGCATTTCCTCTCTATGCCAATAATGCCCGCACGAGCGACAACGATATTTTTCATATGTCTTTTTGTATCTACCATTAGTGTGGATGAAACCGACTAAGCGTCCTTTATTCTTTAACTCAACACATCCACCATCTTCTACGAGATTATTAAGAGGGAACATGGGGTTACCTTTTCTTTTTGGACCAATCTGGTATTTGGGTTTCTTATCAAATATTTCAACAAGTCTATAATGCTCCTCGAGTGTAATAAGTGGCTCATGTAAACCTTTAATACCACTGACTTTGACTTGTTTATTCATCTCAAGATAGCCAGCATAATAGATGTCGGTTGCTATCTTTCTAAATTTATCCATTTTGTATGGCGCATGATCTTTTGTAAAAGCACTTTTATTAAATTCGATTAGAGCATCAGTGGGACCAACGAAGCCAGCATACATTCTTTTTAGGATTTTTTGCAGCTCGCGACCGCGAACAGAGTGAACCTCATGGATGCCACTGATCTTACCTTTCTTATAACCCGCCTTAGGATGGAAAGTATACCGTCCATCCTTGAGTGCTGCGGTTTGCCCGTTGATGGATTTCCGCTGTCTCTCTTCATTACTTCCTTCTGCTTTATAGGCGCTCATCGTCCTCATAAACTTAGCCATCGCATCATTTCCGTTGAATGCATCGGACTCAGAAGCGTACCAGACTTTTACGCCTGCTTGCTCAAATAAAACTTCAAAATAAGGACCTTCATTAACGCTTCGCATAAATCGGTCGTACTCATCGAAAATCGCATATTTAATGAACTTATTCTTTCTACATGCTTCGAGCATATCCAATAAGTCTTTGCGTTTAACGTTGGTGCCAGCCTTACTGCTAACGCTGCCAGACCATACTTGGACAATCTCAGCATTCAGACGTGCTGCGGCGCCATACACAGACTTTTCTTGTCTTGCGAGACTATTGTTTTGAAGCTGTTCATTACTTGATACACGGCAGTTTGCTATCGCGAGTATTTTTTCCATATTTATTCCCAAACAAAAGTAGGGATCTCTGGGACAAAGCCCGCAATTCAAAGGCAACAGAGACCCCTACTTTCACTAGTGATTTATTTAATTTGGTGAATTGCATGGTCTTGTCCTGACCTAGTCCTGAGCGCGTTTCTTATCTTTAAAGATATCTAAGATAAGTTGTGCAAAATTTAGCGCATCCTGCTGACTGATTTTTTCAGTTTTAACGCGCTTCTTTTTTACTTTCTGAGACATTGCGGGCATCACAAAAGTGCTCCTGAAGTTAAATACTTCAATTAGCGCTTGTAAGCCCGTTTTTACCGAGTCGTTCTCGTATACTTACATTTCATGCTGGTGTTGCACCGTTTTTTTGAGCGGTTCGTCCCGCTACACAACTACATGAAATACGACGGTTTATTAATGTAATCCTATTATAGCGTATTTTTAGTTAGACGGCTTAGTGATAGAGAGAGCGACATTATCGCCATCTTGCGTCAGGCTGCCAACTGTAAATGCATCCACAGATTGTTTATCGTCGGGTTTGCTAGAGTCTAGCGGTTCAAATAAATCAGATGCTTTGCCATTGATATCAGTTAAAAATTGGTTCTCAAATGTAGCATCCACTTTATAGCCCTTGGCTCTAAGCTCTTTATAGACAACTAGCCCCTCTTTGCTCTTATAGTCTGCGACATCAAGCTTTGGCAGAGTAGTAGTGTTAGTACTACTGTCAGCTGCTTTTTTCGAGTTACTGGTAGCACTAGTTGGCTTATCCTTGTTGCTTTGATCGAGTGAGCCTATTGCTCCTAAAACGATAATCACAACAATTACCCAGAACCACCATTTTTTAAATATCTTCTTGTCTTTCATGGTATATGGACCTCCATTTAGTTATTCTTAGCGGTGTCCATAAAAAAGGACGACCCGCAGGTCGTCTAAAACCAGCATCGGCTTACGCCAAATACTATTACGCGAGTCGTCCATTTTCATGGCGTAACAACGCGAATGCGCTTCCAATGCTAGTTTTAGACATTGTTTATTATATAGTTTCCAGTTAAGTAAAGCCAGCCGCAAGACGGGTATTTAATCTGGACAAAAAACACGTTTTTAATATCGTTCCCAAATATTTGCTATTTATACAGCGGAGTCTATAAAGCCGCGTCGTAAGGGGATAGACCCCCCTATCTGCATTCACTAAACCGAGAATTAAATAAAATTACATTAACCTACCTAGATCTATCTTGCTTGCGCTTGGATATTGTTCACTTTAAGCAGATAATAGACTTAAATGGATAACCTACGTGTTAAATCAGTTTCTAAGGGCGTGTCGGAAGTTGATCCGATAACGCTTAGTATCTCTTCGGATAATACACGTAGGCTCGTTTTTCTACCGTTAATCCATAATTATCAATCTAAGAATGGTTCGGTACGTGGAACATTCGTATATCAACGCAAGCGCAAAACCGATGAATGGGACGACGACTGGGACAAGGTACAGATTGCCGATCAGTCCCTATCGAAGCTGAAGTCGGGCGAAGGTTATCAGCTAGACTTATCTAGTGACGCGGTCACTAAGCTTACAGAAGGACTGATGCAAATTGAGGAAATCGCAAAACTTGTTAATTCAGGCAATACAAATACGACATACGTACCTACAAAGGCTGAAATTGCACCTATTCTAAAGAAACTCATCAATAGCACAACGAATAATGAGTTAATCGGTGAACTTTCAAAGCTTGGAACAGATGCAGGGCTGCGACTTAACGACCTCGTCCTACAATCTCGTATGCGCTCAGCGGTTAAGTATTGGGAAGCTCATAAATCCGATGCCGATGAAGAGGCGTGGCAAAAGTTCTTCGCTAATCGCCCATGGATTTTCACACTTCTTTTTGCTGAGCCGATTGTCATATTGAAGTCTAAAATGTATGTTGGCGGTACGAATGCAACTGCAAAGGGCGGGAAAACAGTTGATTTTGGATTTATTAATAGACAAACGATGAATACTGCGTTACTTGAACTTAAAACTCCTGTCACAAGTTTACTAGGCAAGGAGTATCGAGGAATATTTCCGCCATCTAATGAGCTTGGTGGCTCAATAGTTCAGGTTCAAAATTATAAGTATGAGCTACATAAAAACCTGCGCGCTGCTAGTGAAGATTTCGAGGATTTTGATGCAGCAAACATTCCAACTTATGTACTTGCTGGATGTACGGAAGAGCTTGATACAAAAATTAAACGTAGGTCATTTGAATTAAACCGCAAAGATCGTCGTCATACTATCGTACTAACATTCGATGAAGTTTTTGAAAAATTACGACTACTGGAAGCGCCGACTCTAAGCTAGCTTTTAGAGTTCTTTTTTCTGTCTGCTATTATTTCTTCGTAAATAGGGTACATCTTCTGCGCAACGAGGGGTTCTACGCCATTAATATAGTCCAGCCTGCCTTTAAGTTGTGAAAGCTTTTTATCTGCAAGCTCATTCAGAACTTCATTCCATTTTTCAGCCTCCCCCTCGTCCTGAGGTTGGTCGGGTAGTTCGTGTAGCCTAGCGGTGAAGGCTGCAATACCTACTTTACTAATGACATGAAGCTCTAGACGTATTCTTCGTTTGTACTTCTTGCCAATCCTTGGTCTTTCACTATCAAATACAGTTAACCCTGTTACGTATTGATTAGCTCCACGTTTCTGATATTTACGCTTGGTTTGAGCTAACGGAAGCCCGAAGCTTTCAACGATGTCACATATTTCGCTTGCTTCAATCTGACCCTCGGAAGAAAAAGACATATCATCAACATATCTGGTGTAGGTAATATCTCGCTCAAGTGCGTACTCGGAAAGTGCGGCGTCTAATGCACTCAAATGGTGGTTCGCTATATCAGGACTAGTATTAAAACCTTGAGGTAATACGCCGTCAATTGTACATAGCTTTGACAAATAAGTTGCAACTTCCGTATTTGCGCCTAAGCCAAGTAAAACAGCCAATACGTCAATGTCATTTATTTGAGCATAGAAGTTTTCGATGTCTATGTTAAAAAGATGATTAGCAGACAAGTGCTGGGATGCGTTAGTCACATTAGAAAAGCCGCTCCTAAAACCATGTACAGCATCATGAAGCTGTGGCTGATATTCCTTCAGACCTTCATAAATGGATTTGTATAAACCCGAATGCTCATCTGTTTTTGGCTCGTAGATCATACGGAGTGTGCCGTCGGACTTACGATTGCTTATCTGTTTGAAATACTCATGTTGAGTTGAAGACGCAACATACTCATCGGTAAATTCACGACGAGCATGAATTTTGTTTAGAATAAAATTAAGACTATTGTTTAAAAACATAAAAATGGCGGCTAAATACTGGAATGGTAAGGCCTGTTCTATACTCGAGTACGAAATCATACCCAAAAGCCAATAATACTTAGCCGATTTTATTGTAACACTGATCGAAGCTCGTCACCAACACTTCGTCGCCGTCGTCCAGAGATAGTATTAGCGCTCGTATCCTGCTCGTAAGCTATCATATTTTCTATACTAAAGTAGAATTGAAAGTTAAAACTCGAAGATTTCTCTGTGATTTTTTCACCCGCACGCGCTTTTGCAATGATTTCATAACAGGCTCTTACTCCTCCCGCGATATAGTCGGCTATTGATAGAGGTAAATATTCTTTATTTTTAAATACCACATCCTGAAACTTCTGATCAAAATTTTTACTGGATGCTTCCGCAACAATTTCCAAATTAGTGACACGTTTCGTCGATCTGGCTACTTCGATCAGCCTCGTCATTAATTTTAATTTAATATCTTCAAGATTATCTTTATCATAGCTAGCACTAACGACGTAAACACGCATAGGTAGCTTGTCTATGACTTTTCTGTAGAACAATTCTCTAACAGTGAAGTGGTCATCTACATAATGTCGACTCTCGTCCGCGCGCATCACACCACCATTCTTGCCAGCAAATCGAGGTTGATCCAATAAATCTTGATTAAACGCCATTATTTTCTCAGTAAGACCAGTTGATCCTTGAGCGTCAAAGAGGCAGCCAATATAAGCAATTTTGTTTGTTCGCCCATCCGTTCCAGTTTCGTCAATATAAAGAATATGGCTAAAGTGGCTAGCTTCTGTATCTCGACTTTTTCTTCGTACAATGTTTTTTAACCACTCCACGTACTTATAGACCTTCGTTTGCCTTAGGGTTTTCAGACATGATTTTACAGATCGCGATGATCTTTTTGGTATGACTTTTTCTGATTGCTGCAATCTTATATCCATATCTTGGATCGTTCTCACTGTCCAAAACTCTAGTAGCACTGTGAAGTTGGATCAACTCCGCGTGTATCTGATGATAGAGATCAGGTTTATTATGATAAAGGTTATTTGGATATTTTCCAGCTAACTCACATTTTCCGTCGACAACATTGCACATAGTACTAATAGTGTACCATTATGTAAAAGTTGAATTATATACCGTACAAAAAGGTATTCTGAACACTGCTTGTTCATTGCTAATTGGGGAATACCAAAGTCTATCAGTCTAGCTATTGGAGTTAAAGCCGTATAGCTGATCTTGATCCTTTTTGATGACTTGCTCAATCGAAACGTCGGCAAAATTAAAAAGCTCAAAGTATCGTTGTATTGGTTCAATCGCCAAATCTCTTGCAGGTTGGGTAAGTTCATTTGGCGTATATGTGCGGTCAAAAACAATAGTGTCTTCATTACTCATCTTTGTTGTCGATAGGTGTCTCATAAACTCGAAGCTAGTTAATTCTCGCCCCCTGGTGTTATGAAGAGAAATACTCACAGATACTCCATCACTGTACAAACCAGAACGATGCAAACGAGTTAAGAACTCCAAGATTTCGGTAATGTGCATAGTTAACGAACCTACAAAGTTCAGATACTTACCTGGCTCAACTTCATTCGGGTTAAACCGAGTTGTTCTAGTTTCTTGTGTAAGCCAATCTTCCTGAACTGCGCTGTAATGCAAAAATTGTCCACTTCGATACATTCGCCAAAACTCTTTATATTCACCTGCATCAATCCAACCACCGACATAATTATTGTAATTACTGATCCCGTGATTATCAGCACCGCCATGTCCATAGAATGGGTAGTACCAACCTCTTAGTTTCACACTATTTTTATCTACCAGTTCTTCACACTCTTTGAGGCTAAGGTTTGCGGGCTTACCAGTTGGCTGAAAGTTAATACGCCAGTAGCCACGGCTTTTGATAGTATCGATGAAATCTTCTTTCATAATCCGCCCAACTCCTCATCATAGTAATTCTTCAGCTCTGCTGTTTCGGCTGTATAGCCCTGAGATTTGCGCTTAGTCATCATTTTAACAGCCGCACGATCTAGAATATCCCTCATATCGAATGAGTTGGAAACCGCTTCGCTTTCTGGACGCCGTCGTCGACTACGATAGTAAACTTTCCCCTGATGAGTGTCAGCACTGTCAGCTTTGCAAACAACAGGAACTTCGGGGAACTCCATGATCCTTATAACAACAAACCTTAGACCTTTATTATCAATTATCTTGTGTACTGTAAATGTAACAAATGGGTCAGCGAACTTGGTCATCTGATCCTGCATTGTTTCTTGACTAAACGTTTCCTCCTGTTTCTCGCTAATACCGACTCGCTTAAAAGTCTTATCGTCAAAGCCTATCACTATGTACCCGCCGTCCTGAACGTTGGAAAATGCCAAGATATCTTTAGCAAGACTTTTTACGTCCCAAGAACAGGGTCCTTTGAAGTCAAGTGATTGGCTTTCCTCACTACCCTCAACCAGTCGTTCAAAATCGGCTAAATCCATATCCCTCTATTATAGCCCTATAGGACTATAATCGTGTTATGGCTAAGAAAAAGATATACGGACAATGTAGGATTTGCGGTGAAGAAAAGCAACTCACTCAAGAACACTATATCCCTCGTGCAGCTGGTGGTGGCACAAAAATCACACTATATAGTGGTGATGAACTGATAAAAACGCTCCACAAAGACGAAAACGGTAACGACTACAAGCCCCGTGGCAAGATAAAACAGAATGGTTTGGCTGAATATACATTATGCAAAGAGTGTAATGAGTTGTCGGGCGTACTTTATGATAAAGAGTTTGCGAGATTTCATAACGGTATACATCACATCCTCACCACTTCAATTGATATTCCAGAAGGTCAGACTATGGAAAGCTACCTTGAAGGTGAGATCGTAACCATAGTGCTTGACGATATAAAGCCGTTCAATATTGCCAAGCGTATGCTGGTTTCATTTTGTTCTGTTGAACATCCTGGCTTAACGGATAGGCATCCTGAAATTAGAAAAGCTATTCTAGATAAAAACTATATACCGAATACTGATGATTTCGCGCTTTATATGAGCCTACACGTGGGTAACAGTGCATACTACGGCACAATTGCTGCTTTGATGAATATCGGCGATAGGTATATCACACAGGCATATGCTGGTATAGAAAACGAACTGGTAGCATTCTACTATTCTGGTGATAAGGAAACTAAAACATTAGGCTTAAATAATTGCGCAGATATTACTCCGTGGCTCACGCGGTATCAGTATGACCAATCGGCGACTATAAAGCTTGAGTTGATGTTTAATAAGTCGTTAATGATACGCTTTCCCATAAACGCGGGCAAGTAGTGAGAGTCGCAGACCTTATCTAGCTAGTAAATGCTCTCGATATGCGACCGCTAAAATAATTCTCCATTTAGCCGTTTCCTCCCTGACTTCGTGTAAAAATAATTCAAGATGTTGCACCATATTGAAATTTAAAAGACGCTTTGGCGTCTTTTTTATCGTTCAACCAAGTTTTATACAGCGGGTAAAGATTCTATTGGAGTCAATAGTTTGTAACCTTGTACTCCTTTCTCTGAGAGTTGTATGTCTTATCTTGATTAATCATATTAATTGCTTGATCTGAAGCAGTAAAATAGTGTCGCTGTTCTTTGAGCTTATCCTGTGTCATCCATCTGTTTATGCCGTGTGGCCATAGAGATTCATTCAAAAGACCTTTTACGTTGTATGCTCTGAGAACCATAAATAATTTATCTTCGAGTAAGGAGTCTGTTTCTTCATTATAATCGCGCATACGATAGAATGATCTCACCTCGAACGAAGCACGGAGTCCAGTCTGTTTTTCAAGCTCGCGAGCTGCGGTCTCTTCAACGTCCTCTCCCCATTGCACTGGTCCGCTTATGCAACCCCAGAAACCGTAATAAGGGTGTCGCATTCTTTTTTGCATAAGATACTCCGGCACGTCTAGATGATCCGGGCGAGGTACTATAAGCAGCATTGAAAGTTTTGGTTGTTTCTGTGCAGTTTGCTTTTCTTCATCCAGGTTGTTGGCAAACTCCTTGCCATATGGAGTCAACTCGTATTCACCGTTTGTAAGTTTGTGTATATAAGCAAGTTTTACGAGCTTCTGAATATGAAATTTAAAGACATCACTTTCGAGATCTGTCTCATGCATCAGCTCGCTGAAACTGGCTGATTGACTATGGCGAAGCTTGTAGAGGACGGCTATCTGAGCTCTATGCACAAGGACTCTTTTCTAATAAGTTACGGTAGTTATCTACCCTGGACGATAAGTGTTAATTTCTATAACAATAGTAGCATGTCAAATAAATCAGTCGCAACCTGGGGTACCTTTGATGGTGAATTGCACCCTGGTCATATCCATTTCCTAGAAACATGCAAACAATATGGCAAAGTGGTCGTATTCCTACTTGACGACGACGGTATATATCGACAGAAGTCTAGGAATCCAATTTTTCCACAATCTGCTCGAAAGCGAAATCTACTTAATACAGGGCTAGTCGACGCCGTGATGGAGGGCGGGCCAGACCAAATCGAGAACATCAAGACGACACTTGAGTTCGCTCCTGATGTTTACTGTTTTGGAGGAGACCAAACAAGTTCGTGGAATAGAGAGCTGGAAGCTCTCTTAGACAAACAGGGGACTAAGATAGTACATATACCGCGCTATAAGTCTGACCTTTATTCTACGACGGCCATATATTTTGGTGATCAAAAAGACAGGTAGTCTGTTAGTAGATTTGCTACACTAAGATCAGCAATCTAAAAGGATGGGTATGAAACTATGAGAAAAATAATTGTCCAAGAGTTCATTACATTAGATGGGGTTATGCAGGCACCAGGTGGGCCTGAAGAAGATACATCGAGTGATTTTAAATACGGTGGCTGGACTGCGCCATATTTCACCGAAGCCGACGAAGCGGCCGGGGAATTCATGAAAAGATGGATGGAATCAACGGACATTCTTTTAGGTCAAAGAACCTTTGAGATTTTTGCTGAGTACTGGCCTAAACACGCCGATATGTGGCCGGGCATTATGGATGTTACCAAATATGTAGCGAGCGACACCATGAGCCAATCAGATGTTAATAAGATGGGCTGGGACAACTCGATGCTACTAAAAAATGTTGATGACATCAAAAAACTTAAGGATTCGGAAGGCCCTGCTATAAAAGTTCACGGCAGCGGTAACCTAGCTCAGACGCTATTCAAGCATGATCTAGTTGATGAGTTGTGTTTGATGACTTTCCCTATTACGCTTGGTACGGGTAAGCGTTTGTTCGGTGAGGGGACTATTCCTGTAGCCTTTACAATGACTGACAGCCAGATTACGCCAAATGGTGTGATTCTCGCCTACTATGAGCGGGCAGGAGAAGTTAAAACGGGCACGGTCGGGGCTTAGTGTAGCTCTGATCTTGCTACCTAGCGGATATTCTTGTAAAGATCCACGAGTAAGCTCTCATCTAGGTAAAATAAAGATACGCCGTACGGCGTATCTTTATTTTCGATTCATTGTAGCGTCGTCCGTTAAGGAACTAGAATTTCTTGGTCATCGCTTTGTTTTTGGCGCTTAAGGGTTTGCTATAATCGCCCACCAAGTGAGTCGCTTAGTAATATATTGGTCAATAGACCATGCGGCTGTGTGGGCCAACCTGTCTAAACCGTATAATGCGAGGAAGACAACGACGTAAATGATTCCAGCTCCAACGTCGGTTGACGTATTTGTGTACGGACCTCCAAAACCTTCAGGGATGGCCCAAATTAGTAAACAGAATACGGCTGCTAGTAAATAGACGGTTCGTCGAGCAAAACCGAATATTAGTGCGAGTGCTAAGAGGGTTTCAATCACAGCAATAGAAATAGCGAATAGGTGCGGATTATAGCTCAGTATGTGTGTCCAAAACTGGAACCAAGGGCTGAGCCAATCAGGCTGTCCCTGCGCGGCGGAGGTAGCTTGGTCGAGGAAGTTGTCTCGAAACGAAGGATTCCACTTAAAAGCAGCATTAATGAGCCATACGAAGCCAAAAGCTATTCGTAGTAGTGCGGTGTGCTTGGATAATGTTTTGGTACTTATGTTTTTAGCTGCTTGAATCATATGCTCTAAGCGTAAGCATCTACAGATAGATAGTCAAGGGTAATTAATAGTCAACGAGTATTATTGCGAGCCATATCTGGTGATGACTGTTTTTGCTATCATAGATAGTAAAGGCTATCGTCTTGTTTCGGTTGCTTGTAAAAAAGATCTGGCGTTCAGACAAGTTCATTTGCCTAGAAATTACTATGGAGTATGAGTAGATGAGGGTTATTAAAAAATCTGAGACAGAGAACTTCGTGAACGGTCCTACCTGCAAGGGTTACGGCTTTCCGTTTGGCGATAAGGCTATCGATATCGCGGTCGTGACGGTAAATGGCCGCTATCCAGAAGAGGGATGGGCCTTGAACGAAGTTTGCAAAGAAGTTGCTTATATACTGAGCGGAAGTGGCACGCTCACTGTGGCTGATGAAGAGTCGCGAGAGTTACGGCTTGGAGATGCGGTTATGATTCAGCCAGGTGAGAGATATTATTGGAAGGGCGAAAATCTTGAGATGATCATGCCGTGCAGCCCTGCCTTTGACCCTAATCAGCATAAGTACATTAAATAGTGAGATTCTATTCGCATGGTTATCCCAGTACGGCTCGAATGATACTATAGATATATGGCTGATGACTTTTGGGCAAAATTACACGATCTCTATAGCGATAAGGACTGGATTTCCAAACCCTCTCTTTTCGCTGAAACGGTTAAATCGTACCTTCCTGCAACGGGAAGATTACTTGATTTGGGTGCAGGACTTGGACAAGACGGCGCATATTTTGCTGAGCTTGGCTATGAGGTGATTTCTACGGACCTGAATACAAGCCGTTTGGCCGAATTGAGCGGCGGGAAGTTTCAGGTGGAGACGGTAGACCTACGATACCCACTACCGTACGTTGATGAGAGCTTTGATGTTATATATGCGCACCTTTCTCTGCACTATTTCGATGAGAAGACTACGGAACAGATATTCGACGAGATCTATCGAGTGCTAAAAACTGGAGGAGTGTTTGCCTTTTTCACGAACTCAAAGGATGACCCTGAATATAATACCGGTAAAAAGCTTGAGGATAGCTACTTTGAGATTGATGGTGTAGCAAAGCGTTATTTTGATGTGGAGGCGGCCAAGAACTTTGCTCAAAAATTTAAACCGCTTCTCGTCGATAACAATGGTGAGACATATAAGGATCGTGCAAAGGGTATCCATAACTTAATTAGGTATATCGGCACTAAGCAAGAAGATCCTTCGCTTGTCGTCAAATAATAAGTGCTATGTCGCAAACTCACCAAAGCCGTTTTTCTGAACATCCTTTTATAGATCGTGTATGGCAAAGCCATAATGTTTCCGACGGTATTTACTTGGCAACTCCTGACGGATCCTGGGATATCATTGTACTTATTAGTCCAGGCAAGCCCCGCAGCATAATGCTAACAGGTCAGGCAACGGAGTCGATGAATGTACCGTATCAAGCTGGCACTAGCTCGGTTGTCATATCTCTCGCAGCTGGGGCTTATCTACCGAGTTACCCTGGTAAAAAGATGCGTGATCTTGTCGAGATGTTGTCGTGTCCTGATGAGGATCATTTTGAACTTGCCGGGAAGGAATTCGTAATTCCAATTTATGATGCGGCAGAGCAATTAGTTGAGGCAATGATAGGGCAGGGAGTCCTTAAGATGGATGATGTGGTTGCTTCAATATTAAATGGTGACCCAAAAGCACTCTCTGACCGTGTAAAACAGCGCCATTTTTCTGATGTTACAGGTCTTACTCGCAAGTCGTTGGAGCAAATTCGTCGTGCGCAAGAGGCGGTTCGCCAGCTTCAGGATGGTGTACGCCCGGTTGACGTGGCTATGACGACGGGTTTTGCCGATCAGGCGCATTTGTCTAAATCACTCAAAAAAATCATGCATCGGAAGCCATCTGGTGTGGATGAAATTCACAAACTCTAGGTTGTCGTTTTTGTACAAAACTTGTATTGATCCAATTGGTTAAATAAGAGTACAAACAATATGTAATAAGGAGTTGAATTATGAAAATGAAGCTTGAACTAGTACCGGTACCAGTAAGTAATACGGATATCGCAAAAGACTTTTATGTTAATAAAATAGGGTTTAATGCAGATCACGATCACGCTGTTAAACTCGGATTACGTTTTGTACAACTGACGCCTCCGGGTTCGGCTTGTTCGATTGTCATCGGTGACGGTACGACAGAGATGAAGCCCGGTACTCAAAAGAATTTGCAAATGGTTGTTGATGATGTTCGTTCCATCCGTCAAGAGCTGATTTCGCGTGGGGTGAATGTAAGCGACGTAAATGAGCTTCCATGGGGTCATTTTGCATATTTTGCTGACCCAGACGGTAATACCTGGGCGCTTCAGCAGATTGTTCGCTAGTGTTAGAGATGTGCTGTAAAACCATAACCTTAGTTGATATTCATACATTAGAAATAACAAAATCTTAAGGTGTTAAGTGAAAAATCCTTCATGCGATTTACTGCGTTTGTGACATATTTTACAGTATATAACGGCTCGCTGTTTAATAATCAAACATGCAGTGCACTGCAAAATAAATCCAACTAAGTATATAGAGGGAGAATTAATATGAATATGGGTCAAGTAGGCGTAGGCATCGGTTTCGTAGTTAGCCTTCAAGTTGCAATCGCTTTAGCACAAAACGGCGGATTGCTTTAAAAATTAAATAGGGTTCTATGTAAAAATGGACAGCGTCACGCTGTCCATTTTTTGTCATAAACACATGATCTTGCGCGTCTTAGTATCCGCTGTTTCTGACGCCAATTTTATCCACACGGGGTCTGGAGCGGTAGCGATCGGTATCACGCATTTTTGCGAATCAGTGCTTAACTTTTGACTATTATATTTAGTTAAAAATGATGAAACTTTTTGAGTGCTTGCTGTATATAATGAGAGTAAACCAAACAAAGCATGACCAATATTCAAGAACAAGCAGTTATCACGGCGATTCAAGACGGCAACCACGAGCAATATCGCTATTTGGTTGAGCGGTATCACCGAGGCCTTATTCAGCACCTTTATAATTTTATGCATGATGTGGATGACGCCGAGGATGTGGCACAAGAGGCGTTTATTCGGGCATACGATAAACTCTCTCAGTATGACAGTACTTATGCGTTCTCGACGTGGCTGTATAAAATTGCCGATTCGATTGCTTATAGACATCTCAAACAAATTAAGCGAACGGTGGATGTTGATGAGTTTGCAGAGGTTTTAGCTGATGATAAACCCATGCTGAACGAGATTACGGATTCCGCACTTGCTCGCCAGAGAGTGGCTGATGCGGTTGCGAAATTATCAACTGAGTATCGACAGGTAGTTACGTTGTATTACTGGGATGGGTTTAGTTACGAAGATATAGCAACCATTACCGAGCATCCCATCGGTACGGTCCGTACCTGGCTTTATAGGGCAAAGGAGCAATTACGAAAGGAGTTATATGGACAAGTTTGATGAAATGATTAAGAAATCAAAGCCGATCTATCAACCTAAAAATACTAACTTTGTGGAGAAAACTATGACACAAATAAAACCGCAATCAAGCCGTAAAGCATGGAACCTAAAACTTTGGACCCCGATTATAGCCGGCGGTTTTGCTGTGCTAATACTTGGGTTTGTCTTTGTTCCAAAATTATGGCAGACTAACACACCAACGACAGAGAACACGCAAGTTACGACTCAGCCAGATACGACAGCCCAGCAGACGCCAGCTACAGCGGTGAGTAATACTGATCTCCAGAGTGACTTAGGTAATATTAGTGGATCGATGAACCAAGAATCGAGTGATCAGTCGAATGCTAACTCTGCACTTAACGACAACCAGCAGCAGATTGCAGTTCCACAAGAATAATGAAACTTTTTGATACCTTGTTGACTATAAAGTAGGAAGGTAAGAAAACTATGAGAGGAACAAAGATGAAATTTATACTATTTACACGTAAAGGCCTTTTGGCGAGTGCTTTGGTGAGCATCTCGGCGATCGTGGGATCAATGGGAGTGACCGGGATTGTGAATGCCCAAACGGGTACGTCACTTACCGCGACTCAACAACAGCGTCTCCAAACTATCATCTCAAAGGGCGACCAAGAAATAACACGCCGTCTCACTACGCTTAACACGTTAATGGGCAAAATAAATGCGGCCACTCGACTGACGGCGAGCGACAAGGCGGCTTTAAGCAACGAGGTTAATACCACTATCAGTGGACTGACGAGTCTCAAGACAACGCTTGATGCTGAAACCACACTTACGGCTGCTCGAACTGATGTACAAAGCATCTACACTGAATACCGCGTGTATGCACTCGTAGCGCCCAAGATTGGGCTTATAAAAGTAGCGGACGACCAACAAGTTGTTGAGTCTAAACTAGCGGCTCTTGCACAAAAGCTACAGGCTCGTATTACGGTATTACAGCAGGCGGGTAAGGATGTTTCATCACTCCAGGCGTCGCTTAATGACATGACTGGTAAAACGACAGCAGCGCAGGCTATTTCGAGCCAAATTCAGTCGAAGGTCATTAACTTGCAGCCAACCGACTATAATAGTGATCATGCTCTCTTAAGCGGAGATAGGGATCAGCTTAAAACCGCACATGACGATAATCAGGCCGCCTATAGCGATGCAAAAACAATCGTTGCATCACTAAAAACAATGAAATAGGCAAATAAGTCTTAAACAAAAATCGCTCCATAACAGGAGTGATTTTTGTTTTTTATAGCAAATTCTTTAGTATGTCAGTAAAAGTACATTGACTGTCATAGTAATGTGGTGTATGATGTAAACATGATTGATAAAAAGTTATCATCAGATTTGCTTCGCGGCCATACCGATACGATCATCCTGCGCATGTTGCTGGATGGTGATAAGTACGGCTACGAAATCACCAAGCTAGTACATGAACGTTCCGAGCAGCTTTACGAGCTGAAAGAGGCGACTATGTACTCTAGTTTGAAGCGTCTTGAAAACGACGGCCACATTACCTCATATTGGGGCGATGAAACGCAGGGTGGTAGGCGAAAATACTACCATGTTACGGAAAGTGGTCGTTCGCAGTACGAGGGCAACAAGCAAAATTGGGATTACGCAAAGAAGATTTTAGACGAACTACTTTAAGAAAGGAAAAGAAATGGAAAAGAAATTACGAACATTTTTGGACGAGGCGTTTAAGCCATACGGTGAGTTCCCAGCGCGCGAAGACGTGATTCAGGAACTACTTGCCAACATGATGGAAAAATACGAAGACCTTAAAAGTCAGGGTAAAACCAACGACGAAGCATACCAAACGACAGTGGACTCATTTGGTGATGTGACAGAAATTATGGAACAAGTACCTCATGCTGATGCTGAAACCAAGACAACACTCGGCGATGATATCCGCGAGATGCTCGGTTTTAAGGCAAAGGCTAATAGGGGCAAATTTAAATATTCGGCGCTCATGAAAGCCGACCTCGCCGGTACTGACTTAAAGGGTGCAGATTTTACCAGCAGCGCCCTTATGGACACTGTTTTTGACGAGGCTAACCTGACTGGCGCTAAATTCAAAGCTGCTGCTCTTAAAAAATCTTCTTTTAGGGGTGCTAATCTGACGGCCGCAAATTTTACGAGTGCTGATTTGCAAAATGTCAATTTTAGCAAAGCTAACTTAACCGGCGTGACACTTAAATCATCTGCTCTTGGTGGTGCGATATTTGACGGGGCAACTTTAAAGGGTACAGAGTTCAGTGGTTCAGATTTAAGTAACGTGTCGTTTGATGGCCAAACATTAGACGCAGTTATTTTCAATAGTGCATCACTTAAAAATACCTCGTTTAAAAAAGCGATTTTACGCGATGTATCATTTCATCATTCTGCGGTCAAACACGCTATTTTTGAAGGTGCATCTATGGATAAGATTACCTATGCCATTCTAAAAAGCGCAAAAGCCAACGTCGATAGCGTCACAATAATTTAAAGGAGCTGGAATGAGTACTAAACAAACCTACGCCATAGAAGCATGGCGCTTACAAAAGACATACAAAAATGTACCGGTACTAAGCGATGTTTCGTTTACGGTAGGGCACGGTGAGGTATTTGCTCTTCTTGGTGCAAATGGTGCAGGCAAAACGACGACGATTAATATTTTAACGACGCTGCTTAAGGCTGATGGCGGTAAATCGGCAGTTTGTGGGTATGATGTCGGAAGTCAAGGTGACGACGTGCGGAAGCGTATTAGTTTGACAGGTCAGTTCGCAGCAGTTGATGATATTCTAACAGCTCGTGAAAACCTTGTTATGGTTGCCGAACTTCGTCAGGAGAAAAAGCCAAAAGTCGTGGCGAGTGAACTACTTGAGCAGTTTGATCTTGTGGATGCTGCTGATAGGCGCGTTGCAACCTTTTCAGGTGGTATGCGTCGTCGACTCGACATTGCAATGAGTCTTATCGGTAAACCGGACGTCATATTTTTAGACGAACCAACAACAGGTCTTGATCCGCAGAGTCGTACGATGATGTGGCAGAAAATAAAAGCGCTCGCGAGTGCTGGCGTAACGGTATTTTTAACAACTCAATATCTTGAAGAAGCCGACCAGCTTGCAAATACGATTGCTATTTTGCATGACGGAAAAATCGCGGCAAGCGGTACACCAAACGAACTGAAAAGCTTGCTTTCGGGCGGCAAAGTTGAACTCCGCTTTCAAACAAGAAAGCAACTTAGTGAAGCCGCCCAGATTTTTACAAATGCCGCAATAAACAACGAAGAACTACTTTTGACAGTTTCTACGGAAGGTAAGGTGGCGGATATCGCCCAACTATTTAGCGTATTACAGCGAGCACATCTCGAACCTATTGAGTTTACACAGAAACTACCGACACTCGACGATGTCTTTTTGAAGATCATTAACAACAAGGAGAAAAAATAATGAATGTCTTACGCGACACGTGGGTAATGGCAAAGCGAAGCTTGCGCCACACCACTCGAAGTATAGATACGATTATTACTGTTGCAGCAATGCCGATTGCAACCATGCTAATGATGGTATACGTATTTGGTGGGGCTATTAATACCGGTTCAATCAGCTATATCGATTTTGTTGTTCCAGGGGTAGTAATTATGACTGTCGTGAGTGGCATCGCCTACGCTGCGCTACGGTTGAATAACGATATCAATAAAGGGATTATAAGCCGGTTTAAATGTATGCCAATTGCACCATCTTCTATTTTAGGTGGGCATGCAGTGTCGTCTATACTTTCTAACCTGTTTTCAGTACTTATGGTGATGCTAGTTGCATTAGCGATCGGTTTTCGTTCACCGGCGAGTATAGGGGCATGGCTAGGATTTGGTGGAATTCTACTGTTATTTACTGCGGCTATGACCTGGCTCGCGATTGTGTTTGGGCTGCTAGCAAAAACGGCTGAAGGGGCAGGATCATTTAGCTATATTCTGATCTTCCTAATCTTTATCAGTTCGGCGTTTATTCCTACAGGGTCAATGAACTCTGTATTGCGGGCGTTTGCCGATCACCAGCCAATGACACCAATCATCCAAACGATGCGCTCGCTACTCGTTAACGGTATGGCCGGAAGCGATGTCTGGTTGGCGTTAGTGTGGTGTGTTGTACTTCTGATCGTTTCATACATTTTGGCACTTCGTATTTATCGAACCCGGACTGTGTAAAACCCATATAAAAAAGAGGCTGCGAATCGGCCTCTTTTTTATATGGGTATAATTTCAAAACAGGGACAGGTCCTCCCCGCTGACCGACGAATGTCGGGGCGGGGAGGACGGATGGTTCAGGACGTAGCGACGTGACCCAGGCGAGCGATGAGCTCGTTGGCCCTCTGACTGGCTTGCTGGCGTGTGCCGAGCTGCCCCTCTAGCGTGCGGATCAGCTCCTCCAGGCCGGCCACCTTTTCCTGGTGGCGAGCCTCTTGGGAGCTGAGCTGCTCGCGGAGCGTGCCGTTCTCCTCGTCGAGGCGTTCCACGATGGCGGTGAGTGCCTCCAACGGGTCTTCCTCGATGACCGGCGGCGCGACGGGAGTCGTGTGCCTCCGGTCCAGGACGGCGGGCGTGACCGTAGGGCGTGCCATGGTGGGCTCCACCTGTCGGACCGTGACCGGTCCAGCTTCGGGAGTTCCGTGGTGACGTGCCTGGACGGTCTCGTACGACTTGTCGCCCGTAGCGAACTGCCGAAGCTGTTCGCAGTTGAGCGATTTGTCGCTGACCGTCCACCACCAGAGCTGCTCTTCGCCAGCCACCCGCGACTGCGAGATGGCCAGGCCGAGCAGACGCAAGTAGTGCTTGATGCGCTTGCTCCGCTGACGCGAGATGCCGATGGCGAGGAATACGCCAGTGACGTTGAGCGCCACGCAGCCGCCCGAGGTGACCCGCCTCGACTCCTTGGCTGCACGTTGCAGTGCAGCGTAGGCGTCTTGACACTCCTGAACGAGCCGATCCAAGTCGGACGTGCTGTCCTCGTTGGTCGGTGTGTCGCACTGGAAGCGAGACTTGTTGCCTTCCTCCAGCGCTTCGAACTGCTGGACTTGGGTGTCGGTGAGCGTGCCCACTAGAGCGACGTTGTACGTCCGCGTTCGCTGGTCGTTCATCCGTCGGGTGATCAGGCGCGCCAGCTCCATCTTCTGCATGACAGAAGACAAGTAGGTGCTGTTGCGCTTGGACTCGGGGATGCCGATGAAGCCGCGCAGCTTGCTTGCCACTCGGCCCGTGTCGTCGATGACGATGCTGTCTTGCCGGTACAGCGCGAGCAGGATGAGGTCGCGAAGTGCGGCCTCCTTGGATTGCCAGGTGACTGGTGTTCCGGTCATGGTTGCTCCCTCCGAGCGTCTCTAGAACCGATGATATTATACAATTTTAACTATAAAAAGTAAATATATCAGCAGCAGCGATAAGCCCATCCTCGTTTGCAGTGTGTGAAATTGAATAGTTTATAGGTCAGAAATGGTGTATTGCTAGACAAGTTTATATAACAAACTATAATAGGGATCATGAAGAAATTAGTACCATGGGCAAGTGCAGTTTTAATTCTTGTAACTATTTTTGGAACCATTTATGGTGTACTTCAGCAGGCGCAGCGTAGCGGGGCTAACCTGCCGCAGATTCAGCTTGCTGAAGATATTGCCGTTGCAATTAATAAGGGTGCACATCCTTCATCTGTCCTTACGGCTCCTGTTGATATGAATGCAAGTCTCGCGCCATTTATCATTGTGTATGACAAATCAGGCAGAGTGGTTGATGGCTCGGGTCTTCTTGATAGCTCGATACCTACTATTCCAAAAGGTGTACTGACAGCTGCGGACGGACAAGTGTACAACGCAGTAACCTGGCAACCTAAAAGTGGCGTGCGTATAGCCGCGATTGCAGTGAGGGCTGATAACTACTATGTAGTTAGCGGTCGTTCACTAGCTGAAGTCGAGAAAAACGAGACTAAAACACTACAACTAAGTCTGACAGGGGGAGTCATAGCGTTCCTCATCACTATCTTGGCATTTGTGGTAGAAGTTGGCAAAAACCGAACTCGTTCGCGCCGCTCTAAATGACATCAAATCCGCTGAGGCGTTTTACAGTTTACCTAAATCGTATATAGTAAAGGTAAGCATGTTTAAAAAGTACGTCCAAAAAAAGCTCGAAAAATACGTTATCAAATACTTCCATAAGCATCCAGAAGTAAAACTAGTTGTTGTTGCTGGTAGTGTAGGTAAGACGAGTACTAAGCGCGCGATTGCAACTCTACTATCTCAGCGCTACCGTGTTTTGCTCCACGAAGGCAATCACAATACACCTATGAGTGTGCCAGTTGCGGTGCTCGGAATCGAGTATCCCACCAATGTTCACAGTATAGGGGCCTGGATATCAGTCTTTCGTGCTGCACGTCAGCGCATTAAACAGCCATCGGTAACGGACATAGTTATTGCGGAAATTGGTGCGGATCACCCAGGTGATATTGCGTATTTTGGCAAATATCTTAAGCCCTATATTGGTGTTGTGACTGCAGTTACGCCAGAACACATGGAGTTTTTTAGTAGTATAGAGGCAGTTGCGCAAGAAGAGCTGGCGACGGCAAACTTCTCACAACTCGCGATTATCAACCGTGATGATATTGAAGGTCGATTTGCGAACTTTGTTACCAACCCGAATATAGATACTTATGGTACGAGTGGTGCGGCTGAATATCGCTTTGAAGTTCAGGATTTTACGGTAGATGACGGTTACAAAGGTAATGTTATTGTGCCGGAATTTGACCAGCAGATTCCTGCAAGTATTAAAGTTGTCGGCGAGCATAGTCTTCGACCGGTTATGGGCGGTGTAGCAGTTGCAGTCAAAATGGGTTTGACGCCAGCCGAAATCTCTTCGGGTCTTTCCTTGATTCGCGCCGTGCCTGGTCGCATGAACGTACTTCATGGTCTTGAGAACTCAATTATCATTGATGACACCTACAACTCGAGCCCAATCGCGGCAAGTTCAGCGCTCCAAGCACTCTATAGTCTTCAAGTTCCGCAGCGTATTGCGATTTTAGGAAGCATGAACGAGCTCGGTGTCACTTCAGCGGCGGAGCATGGAAAACTTGGTATGATGTGTGATCCTTCGATGCTTGCCTGGGTTATTACCATTGGTGATGAGGCTGAGAAATATCTGGCGCCTGCCGCAAGGCAACGCGGCTGTCAGGTGAAGAGCTTTAAAAGCGCTATCGAAGCTGGTGGTTTTGTACACAGTGTTATGGCTGAGGGCGCGGCGGTATTAGTGAAGGGATCTCAAGGAAATATTTATGCCGAAGAGGCTGTGAAGGTTCTATGTAATATGGATGACGACACTAAGCTAGTGCGCCAGTCGCCAGAGTGGGTACAGATCAAAGACGAATTCTTTTCTAAATTTGCCTAAGAATATGCTAAGCTGATGGTAAAGTAAACCATAAGTTGCATAATCAAGGGGGCGTATGGACGACCAAAACCAACCAAACAGCCAATTAAATGATCAGCCGAAGAAGGACGAACAGGATGTTACGTCATCGGCACCGGTAGAGATGGAACCGGAAACTCAAAGTTCTACACCTCCCGTCTCACAGACTTCAAGCAATACTTCTAGTATGCCACCTATGGACAAGCCGGATATGCCGAGCATGCCTCAGCAGTCAACTATGTCGTCATCGGCACCGACACCTCTTCCAGCTCCAGAAAAGCCGGAAGGCCTTCTTGAAGCGCCAAAAAAGAAGAATAGCATGTACATTGCTCTCATTGCTGTCGTACTTGTTATTGCTCTCGGTTTTTTGGGCTACATGGTGTACAAGACGCTTTATCCATAAGAAATTAAGTCAATAGTAATGGAGTGCCTTCAGCTTTATAGTACTGGAGGCACTTAAAAGATATAAGAGAGTTATGAATCCAAATAATCAAACCGATTTTTCATCCCAACCAGACCCGCAACAAGATAAAACAGACACTCCGTTAGAGATGGCACCGACGAGCGAGCCTGTACAGGCGCCAATTGTTCCTCAACCATCGTTCGTACAGCCTGATCTAACAGATGCACCATCGATGCAACCAACAGTACCTCCGTTTGCACCTGTTAAAAAATCACGTAAAAAGTGGTTCATTCCCGCTATTATTGCTGGCGTATTCGTTATTTTAGGAGCTGGGACAGCCCTTGCCTATAATTTTTGGTATCAAAATCCTGAGAAAGTGATGACGGATGCCTTATTAAATGCCGTAAAAGCCAAAGACCTCTCGTATGCGATCAATTACAAGCGAGACGGTAAAGAACCAGGTTCTCTTACTATGACGGGTGCATTTACTGGCAACAGTCTAAGCGCCGATGTTAGTGCTACGTTTGCATCACAGGGAACGAACTATACCGTAAAGGGAAGTGCTGTTTTTGCTACCGATAAATCTCTCTATGTTAAGGTTGCGAATGCCGATGAGCTAGCGAAGTCATTTCGTACTGGCGTCCCTGTGCAGGCGCAATCTGCATTTGATGATTTTGTTTCGAAGGTAAATAACCAATGGGTTAAAGTTACACCCGACCAGTCCAAGGACATTAACGCGTCAGTTTCTTCAGCTCAGACCTGCTTTCAATCAGCGGTAAGCAAGGTGCAATCGGACGGTAGCTACTCGAGTGAGATCGTCACGCTATACAAGACTCATCCGATTCTAAAAATCACAAAACACCTTGGTAGTCAGAATGGTAGCCTGGGCTATGAAGTAGCCAACAATCCGGGTGAGGAAAAAGCGTTTTCGGATGGAATGCAGAATACCAAGTTCTTTAAGATGCTGCACGACTGCGACAACAGTATCTCCTTCTCGTCTGACACTAGTGGTACGGCAGCGTCCAGTGCGCAAACGATGCAGGTTTGGGTAAGTCGTTGGACTCACCAACTGACAAAGATATCGACAAGTGACAAAGCAGATAATGGTGATGCGGAAACAATCTCATTTGAGCCACAGTTTAACTCGCACCCAACAATTCAGACACCGAGCAAGAGTATTGGTGCCGACGAGTTAATGAAGGACCTTCAAGATCTAGAGACGGCTATTGTGCAAGCAAGCTTTAGCAGTGGGACTCTAAATACACAGTCGACCGATCTATTTTCGACTCAGGTTTAAGTCTCGGCGACGCATAGAGAGTGTAACAGAGGAGAAAATTTGTTATACTTAACCTCATGAAACGCTACAACCCTACTGAAATCGAACAAAAATGGCAAGAAAAGTGGGAAAAGGATGGTACATACAAAGTTGACCTCCTAGATCACTCACGTCCTAAATACTTCGGTTTTAGTATGCTACCAGGCATTACGGGTGCCGGTATCCACATCGGCCACGGTCGAACCTACCAGTTTAGTGATATTAAGGTTCGTGCCAAGCGTCAGCAAGGCTATAATGCCTACCACCCCATTGGTTGGGACTCCTTTGGATTACCAGTTGAAAACTATGCCATTAAAGTTGGCAAAAAACCACGTGAAGCTCACGATGACGCTAAGGTGAACTTTAAGCGTCAATTGAAACGGCTTGGCTATAGCTACGATTGGTCTAAAGAAATTAGCACGGCCGACCCTTCGTATTACAAATGGACACAGTGGATTTTTAATCAGCTTTACAAGAAGGATCTAGCCTACCAGAAGGAGAGCCCGCAGTGGTGGTGTGAAACCGACCAGACGGTACTCGCAAATGAGCAAGTAGAAGGTGGCAAATGCTGGCGCTGTGGTAACCCAGTCGTTAAAAAGAATCTGAAACAGTGGTTTTTCAAAATTACTGAGTACGCTGATGAGATCTTAGCGGCAACAGATGACCTGGATTGGACAGAATCAGTTAAGGTGATGCAGAAAAACTGGATCGGTAAATCACAAGGCGCCGAGGTTGAGTTTAAAATTGATGGTCGTGATGATGTCATTACTATCTTTACTACTCGTCCTGATACATTGTTTGGTGCGACGGTATTGGTCGTAGCTCCGGAACACAAGCTAGCTTCTAAGCTGGCTACAAGTGAGACTGCTGATATGGTGACGGCATACCGTGACGAGGCAGTACGCAAGTCTGAGATTGAGCGTATGAATGACACACGCGAAAAAACAGGAGTCTTTACTGGCAGCTACGCCATTAACCCGGTAAACGGTGAGAAGATTCCTATTTGGCTGGCTGACTATGTTTTGGCGGGCTATGGAACCGGTGCGATTATGGCAGTTCCAGCACATGATGATCGCGACTTTGCATTTGCAGAGAAATTTAACATTCCTATTCGTAACGTAATTGCACAAGATTTCGGCGAAGAATTGCCCGACCCTAAAGAAATCGAGGGTGTGGTTGTTATTGGCTATGATCCTAAAACAAAGCAGTTCATGGCACTTAAAAACAAGCGTAATGGTCGTGGCTGGCTCGTTGCTGGTGGTCACGAAGAAGGTGAGACGTTTGAGCAGACTGCCTACCGCGAGCTACGCGAAGAGGCTGGTTTTGTCGATGTCGAGGCCATGATCCCACTCGGTGCGCCTGTCTATTCGTATTATTACAATAGTAACAAGCAAAGCAATCGTCGTTCGAAAGGTTATAACTTTTTAGCTATCATCGACTCTACTATGCAAGGCGAGCAAGCTCTTGAATCACATGAGGATTACGAGGTGTATTGGAGTGAGGGTGAAGCGCTCAAGGCTAGTACGAACCCTGATGGTGGTGCCGACCACTGGCAAGAAGGTATCGAGCGCGCCATTCAGGCGGCAAAAGCCTATGAAAAGGGTGAGGACTACCGGGCACCGCTCTATACCAGTGAAGGTATTCTGATTAATTCTGGTGCATTTGATGGTATGCGCACCGAACAGGCGCGTGAAGAGATCGTGGCCTGGCTTGAACAGCGGGGTGTTGGCAAGAGTACTATTACATATAAAATGCGCGATTGGCTTATCAGTCGTCAACGCTATTGGGGTGCGCCTATCCCTATTATCCACTGTGAAAAAGATGGTGCGGTTGCCGTACCCGATGACCAACTACCGGTTATCTTGCCAGAAGTTGAAAACTATAAACCAACGGGCGGAGCAACATCTGTTCTTGCAGGTGTGACGGATTGGGTGAATACAACCTGCCCAACCTGTGGCGGTCCAGCGAAACGCGAAACTGACACAATGGATGGTTATGCTTGTAGCAGTTGGTATTTCCTACGCTATATGGATCCGTTTAATGATACACAGGCTTGGGATCCTAAGATCGAATCTTACTGGGGTCCGGTTGACTTTTATAATGGTGCCGACCATGCCATTGCGCACCTCCTTTATGCCCGCTTCTGGACACGTTTCTTCTATAAGCAAGGCCTGGTTGCCGATCCTGAACCGTTTAAACGCATGATGTATAACGGTTATATTATGGCGCCGGATGGCCTGAAGATGAGTAAATCAAAGGGTAACGTGATTGATCCGCTCGAGATTATGGATAGTGGTTATGGCGCGGATTCACTTCGTGTTTACGAAATGTTCATTGCTCCCTATGACATTGAAGCCCCATGGGATGTTCGTGGCGTGCCTGGCACCTATAGGTTTTTGAGTAGGGTATGGAATCTTACGCAGGAATATGCTGAAGCCGAAGCTGGCGAAACGAACCCGGCACAGAAGAACGAAATACTTACGATCGCGCACAAGACGGTCAAAAAAGTAACGGAAGACATAGAGAACGAGAAGTTTAATACAGCTGTCTCAAGTATGATGGAAGCGGTTAATGCGTACTATAAGCTAAAAGACGCAGACTGTATTGTCAGGTCACCAGAGTGGACGTTCGCAGTCGAGAGTCTCCTCGAAGTGTTAGCACCGTTTGCCCCTCATATAACTGAGGAGCTCTGGTATCAAATAGGTCACACTGAGACCATCCATGTCGACACATGGCCAAAATGGGATAACGCATATCTTGTGCAGGACGAGGTAACGATCGTCGTGCAAGTAAATGGCAAAGTTCGAGCCAAGTTAGTTACTCCAAAAGATATTTCAGAAACTGATGCCAAAGACCTGGCGCAGAACGAAGAGAATGTTCGAAAGTACATCGAGCAAAAAGAAATCGTTAAGATTATTTACGTTCCTGGACGCCTTGTAAATATTGTGGTGCGCTAATATGCACGACCTACTTGAGAAAATTCAATAAGTTAGGTATAATATCTCTAAGTTTTAATACATCAAACCGATAAGGAGATCTTTTCATGGGACAACCTAAAAAGCAAAGTAGCCCTCGCAAGACAGGCTTGCGTCGCAGCCACCTATTGCTTAAGCTTGCTCGCCGCGTTAACGGTACTTCACCAATTAAAGTCCGCACTACTAAGCGCGAAACAGGTAAAGCACTTGCTAAAAAAACCGCTGTTAGCGAACCAAAAGTAGCTGCTAAAAAGCCAGCTGCAAAAACTGCACCTAAAAAAGCCGCTTCAAAGTAGCCTACTCCCCTAAAGTAGGGGAAATGAAACAAACCTTTATACAGAAGAAAGAACCAAATATATGGCATCAAATCGCCACCTTGGACGCATCGTTGTACTACAGAGCCTTTATGAATATGAATTTCGTACGGGATCGGGCGATAGTACGGCAAATATTGATGAAATCCTCGGGCGTAATTTGGAGCGATACGATACGGCCATTGAGGATAAAGGGTTCGTCACAGACCTCGTAAAAGGCGTTATTGCGAGTCAACCAGAATTGGATGAAAAAATCCAGCCGATTGCTCCTGACTGGCCGATCGAGCAAATTGCTCGAGTTGACCGTGCGATTCTTCGCATAGGTCTTTATGAGCTCTTGAAACTCTCTACAGTTGTGCCACCCAAAGTTGCTATCAATGAGGCGGTAGAGCTTGCCAAAGCGTTTGGTTCTGATAACTCAAGCAAGTTTGTAAACGGCGTGCTCGGAACGGCATACCGTACACTTGTTGAAGGGACGTCAGATAATGCAGAATCCACAGTTTGAACGATTCAAAAAATACTTCAAACGATCGGGTGGCTCAATCCAAGAGATTGTCCGTGAACCGACCGCCGGCGGCATAGTCTTCCGTCGTAATCAGGATAAGGAAGTTGAAATACTTCTTATTCAGGATACAAAAGACCGCTGGACGATACCGAAGGGCCATATAGAAGAAGGTGAGACGGCTCAGCAGACAGCAAAACGCGAAATCGGCGAAGAGGCTGGACTGCATGATACGGAAGTACTCGGGTGGCTCGGAAAAATCCATTTTCGCTACCGACGTGTTGATCGCCTTGTTCTGATGACTACCCAGATATATCTCGTACGCGCTAAAGGTGACACAAACGCTATTCAGAAAGAAGATTGGATGAATGGCATCAAGTGGTTTAAGTTTCACGATGCACTTGACGTGATAGAATACGAAGATATAGGCAAGCTCATGCTGCTTGCTATGAAAAAAATCCGACAGGAGAACCTATAAAAAATGAGTGGAATGCAAACAGTCCCCTACCAAGAATTCGCACGCGAAAAGATTGGGTTTGAATATAAAAATATCGACTATCTCATAACTGCCTTAACACATCGCAGCTATGTGAACGAGCACAAGAAAAGTGTTTCCGAGCACAATGAACGTCTAGAATTCCTCGGTGATGCTGTTCTCGAGCTGGTTGTAACCGACTATCTCTTTCGAAACTTCTCGGAGCCAGAAGGTATTTTAACATCATGGCGCGCAGCACTTGTTCGTACCGAAAGTATCGGTGAAGCGGGTGATAAGCTTGGCTACGAACCACTTATTCGCATGAGCCGCGGCGAGAAGAATGGTAGCTTACGTGCTCGCCAGCAAATCCTTGCAAACGCGTTTGAGGCAGTCATCGGCTCTGTTTATATGGAGCGCGGTTACGCAGATGCTGAAGCGTTCATTTCTAAGCACATTCTTTCGAAACTAGACGGCATTATTAAGAGTGGTAGCTGGAGGGACCCTAAATCTCATTTGCAAGAGGTATCCCAGCGGATTGATAATCAGACCCCTCTATATCGCGTCCTAGAAGAGGTTGGCCCCGATCATGATAAGATATTCACGCTTGGTGTCTTTGTCGGTGACAAGCTAATGGGTGAGGGTACAGGTCCAAGTAAGCAAGCCGCTCAGCAGGAAGCAGCACGAGCAGCTATCAAAAACTACGAGGAACGGTCTAAAACAGATTGACTAACTGAGGAAAACAGTGTAAACTTGGTCAAGAACTAATAAAAAGTCTAGAGTTTAAGAAAAGGAAGTTTTAGTTTTATGCTCGCAATTCGTTTGCAACGTCTCGGCCGCAAGGGCTACCCAGTCTATCGCTTGGCCGTACAAGAGGCACAACGTCACCCATCAAGTGGTCGTGTTGTTGCTTATGTCGGTACCTACAACCCACACACCAAAGAAGCCAATGTACAGGTTGAGACTGCTCAAAAGTACCTTGCTAACGGAGCTCAGCCAACGCCCCGTGTCGTAAAGCTTCTTGATGCAGCTGGTGTAAAACTTCCTAGCTGGGTTAAAAAAGCTGATGTTACTAAGCAAAAAGCTATCCGCAACGCTGAAAAGCTTCGCAAAAACCAGCCAAAAGAAGAAGTTGCTGAAGAACCAGTAGCAGAATCTGCAGAATAACCCTTTATTCTATAAAGAAAAACACCCGCTTGTATATGCGGGTGTTTTTCATGCTACAATAAATAATAGTTAGAAGTTCGAGGAAGGACCGAGACAAAACGCGGAGGGTAATATGTCCACAATAGACCAGCAATTTGTAGAGTATATCGTGAAATCACTCGTCAGCAATCCTGATGATGTCGTTGTCGAACGGCTGATAGACGAGAAGGGCGTCCTTTTAACCCTTACAGTAAATCCAGATGATCTTGGGCGAGTTATTGGCAAACGAGGTGTAACTGCACAGAGTTTACGCACGCTACTACGGGCACTTGGTACTAAAAATGATGCCAGGTACAATCTTAAGATCGTCAACAACGATGAAGACCGTGAAAACTATTCTGCTACATCTGATGAAGAGCCTGTGAAAAACTTAACAGATGAGGGTGTGGAAAACGAGTCGGTCTTAGCAAAAAACACTCGAAAAGAGCTTGCAGAACTCGACGATCTAGATATATAATCATAAACAGTTCAAAGACACTTGAACTACGAGAAAGCTCTATGCGAGCAACAAAAACATATTTGTTGAGAGCCTTGTATGTGTCACGATAACCCACCTGAAAACGGTGGGTTTCGTGATTCTTAAATTATTTCTGTACGAGAAGTAGCGTCGCAGCGCCAACGCATATAAGTGTTACGGCGCTTATAGCAGCAACTATCTTTGTAGCTGTATGTCGATTGCTATAACGCTCTGCACTGCCTGCAAGGCCCTTAGAAGGTTGAATAAGGCTAATGTTCTGCTCGGTATCTATGTCAATGTTGGCAGCTATAGGTCTAGCGGCATAATTTGCGGCAATCTCAGACTCAGGAATAGATTCTGGCGTTACATCAAAGTGCATCGGTTGCAATGTTATTCTCTTTGTTTCAGTCAAGCGTCTCTGGTCGTCACTTACTGGCGAGTTATTATCAAACTCCATAAAAATCCCTCACTTGTATCTAGGGTGATTATAACAAATTTTCACCGCCAGAACTATCCAATAGGATCGATAGCTTTGGTGGTGCCCCGAGCGGCACCTCGTATCCGAAGGTTTCGGAGGGTGCCGCTCGGGTTGTTCGTCAAGGATTGTCGCTGAAGCGCTCGGTGTAGGCACGGAAAGCCTCCGTGAAGGCCATCTGAGCGTTGAAGCGCTTCAAGATGCCTCGTGAGTCTGTCAGAGCTTGGGACAGTTCCACGAGTTCAAGCGCGGCCTGGTCTTGTTCGGAGGGGCTCTCGTGGTCCTGCGCGGCTTTGGCCCGATCCTTGATCTTGCCCAGATAGGCGGGGTCGTAGGCGAGGGCGGCGATCTTGGAGGTTTTCATGCTATGTCTCCTGACGGATATTCGCGGACGAATATATTTGTAATATTATAATAAAAACTATATATTGTCAATATAGTCCAGAGGTGGTAAACTAGGAGAGATGAAAAAAATCCAAGTCATAACCCTGTTTCCTGAAATGTTTGACGGTGTTTTTAACACCTCGATGATGTGGAAGGCACAGAAGGAAAATGCCGCAGAGTTTACCTGTATTAATCTGCGTGATTTTGGCTTGGGCCCTCGAAAACAGGTTGATGACGCGCCATATGGTGGTGGAGACGGCATGCTCCTCAAGCCAGAACCCCTCTTTGCAGCCGTCGAAAAGGCTAAAGACAACGATCCGAGTGCCAAAGTGGTTCTTATGACGCCGCGTGGCTTTCGCTGGAAACAGGCAGTTGCTCAAGAGTGGGCGGACGAGGATAGGGGTCTGATTTTTATTTGTGGCCGCTATGAAGGCTATGACGAGCGAATTCTTGCGCTTGTCGATGAGCAAGTGAGCGTCGGCGACTACGTATTGACGGGTGGCGAACTTCCAGCTATGACTATTATTGATAGTATCGTACGGCTCATTCCAGGCGTACTTGGTGGTGAAACGAGCGCAGCGATTGAAAGCTTTTCCGATGGTGAAACACTCGAGTTTCCACAATATACACGACCTGAAGAATTTCGAGGCATGAAAGTACCAGAGGTGTTGCTAAGTGGTAACCACGGCCTGATCGCTAAATGGCGAGATGATAACTCTTTTAAGGCAGAATAAAAAAACACTCCGGAATAGACCGGAGTGTTTTTTATGTTGTGGTGGATTATCGTAGAGCGATCAGTCACAACGATTTTTTTTGGAGTCGTGTTTGTTTTCGTAACCTTCGCTGTTTAGTACAATACGGGAGTTAAAAGAAAAGCGCAAGCGAAATGTTTAAAATAACAACACTTTCCTTAGGTAAAGGCTATGCCGTATACTACAAGCATGAGTATTTTTGTTCAAGCTACAAAAGCGTCACAGCCTCAGACTAAAAACGCACAGACGATAGCACTTGTTGTTGCCGGAGTTTTTGTCGTGATGGCAGTCGCCCAGTTATTTACCTTTGAAAAGTTTTCTGCAGTTATTACGAATATGTGGTTACCAGGTGGGGACCAATGGGCTCCCGTGCGCGCGGCTTTAATTGTGATATTTGAAGTATTTGCCGTACCGTTTTTACTCCGTATGCAGCTAAGCCCTCTTATGCGTATCTGCAGTATGGTATTGGGCTGGTTTGCTATTGCGGGCTGGTTATTCGCGACCCTCTGGGAAAACTTATCCGGTGATGTTGTCTCAAATAGTGGCTTACTTGGCGCTACAGCTCGTTTGCCAAACGGATGGTGGAGTGTCTTCTTGATTATTGCTCTTGGAGTGCTTACCGGATGGGCATCGTGGGGTATGTGGCCACTCCGTCAAAAACACAGCTAGTTGTGTGTACGCTAGCTTAAGCGTATGATAAAGGTAATTTAAGGTAAGGAGGGGAAATGGAAACAGTACGCAGTCTTGAGGTTACGGTTGCATCGTGGTATAAGAATGTGCCGCATCTACCAAAGAGCGGCCAAAAGTGGCTTGCGGAAAACATTTGGTGGCTGACACTCGTTGGAGTTATCCTTGGAGCACTCGGGATTATAAGCACGCTCTTCGTCACAATGCTCGCTGGTGTCGCGCTTGTCGGGTTTGGAGGGGTTGTTGGAGCGGCTGTTGGTGGCCTTGCTCTTATAGCAGTACTCGTAACACTTGCTTTCGCGGTCATCGACGTACTTATTGGTGCAACGGCGATTATGCCTCTAAAGAGCATGCAGCAAAAAGGTTGGTCACTATTGTTTTTGATGGCACTAGTGAACACAGCATCACTCGTTGTAAGTTTCTTGTTTCACTTTGAACTGTTTGGACTTATCTGGGGATTGCTCTGGATTGCGGTCGGTCTTTACTTTTTATATGAGATTCACGACTACTTTGTAGCAGTAAAATCACATCGTCACGCTAAAACAGCAAAAGTAAGTAAGGTGCACGAAGGATAGGTCTAGCCGCAGTAGAACTGTGAGAATCTAGGGATTATCTATAGACAAGAGAGCGGCACTTCCTAGTGCCGCTCTCTTGTATGTGATGTAAATCACACATTAAAAACAGATTTGTATTATACTAAAGATTAGTCATGCTTATGTTTAAAATTTAACAGCATTGTGTACATGTATCATAAATAAAGATAAAAAAGAGGTATCTATGGATTCACCGCTTCACGTTACTTCTGAGATCGGGCGCTTAAAGACAGTTCTTGTGCATCGACCAGGGGGCGAGCTAGAAAACCTAACACCAGACTATCTGACGGAGCTTTTGTTTGATGACATTCCCTATCTGAAAAAAGCTCAAGCCGAGCATGATGCTTTTACGCAGGTGTTACGTGATAGAGACGTTGAGGTATTATATCTAGATCAACTAGCGGCAGAAGCACTTGTAGATCAGACGATTAAAGAAGAGTTTGTAGAAGTTATGCTCCATGCTTCAAAGCAAGGCGACACGCGCATCACTGATGCGCTTAAAAAATACCTTTTAGAAATGAACACTCTTGATATGGTACGCAAAATTATGGCAGGTGTTCGTAAGAATGAACTCGTCGTACACTATACTGGCCCCAAACAGCTTCACGAGGTGCTAGTTAATAGGTATCCGTTCTACCTAGATCCTATGCCGAATCTCTATTTTACACGCGATCCATCGGCGGTGATTGGGCAAGGTCTAACAATTAACCATATGCATTGGACGGCGCGACGACGTGAATCTATGTTTATGGAATATATTATTAAACATCATCCACGATTTGCGGGTCATAATATTCCTGTATGGTATGACCGAGATAATCGCTTTTCTATGGAAGGTGGCGATGAGCTCATTCTTAGTAGCGAGGTTATGGCAATCGGCATTAGTGAACGTACGACGGCGGAAGCTATTGAACGCATGGCTATTAAGCTATTCGCAGGCTCAACTTTTAAAAAGATTTTGGCAATTGAGATTCCCAAAAGTCATGCATTTATGCATCTCGACACAGTCTTTACGATGATAGACCACGATAAGTTTACTATTCATCCAGCTATACAAGATGCCGGCGGCAATCTGAGTGTCTTCGTTCTAGAGAAGAATGAAAATGAAGGTGAAATGACGATTCAGCACGTGACGAACATTACCGATGCTTTACAACAAGCACTCCATAAGGATCACATCGAGCTTATTCCTTGTGGCGGTGGAGATGAGATCGCTGCTGCCCGTGAGCAATGGAATGATGGCTCAAATACGCTGGCGATTGCGCCAGGTGTGGTTGTTACCTACGATCGCAATTATGCTTCCAATCAAGCATTACGTGACCATGGTCTTGAAGTTATTGAGGTGTCGGGTTCGGAGCTTGGTCGCGGTCGCGGAGGCCCACGTTGTATGAGTATGCCATTAGTAAGAGAGGACATATAAAATGCAAGAAACAAGTTTTAAGGGTCGTTCACTTTTAACACTCGCTGACTATTCGCCAGAGGAGATTCAGTACATGCTCGATATGGCTAAAAAGTATAAAGAGCTTAAAAGAGCAGGTACACTTCACTGGGAACATGAGGGCAAAAGCATCGCACTGTTATTTGAAAAAGCATCTACCAGAACACGTTGTGCGTTCGTAGTTGCGGCGGCTGATCTTGGGATTCATCCCGAATATTTGGGCAAAGATGATATCCAGTTAGGTAAAAAAGAGACCGTTGAAGATACCGCCAAGGTCCTTGGACGAATGTTCGATGGCATTGAATTTCGCGGTTTTGCTCACGAGACGGTTGTAGAATTGGCACGTCATGCAGGCGTTCCGGTGTGGAATGGCCTCACCGACGCCGCTCATCCCACACAAGTTTTAGCTGATTTTCTGACTATTCAAGAGCGCTTACAACGTCTTAAAGGCGTAAAGTTTGTGTTTGTGGGTGATGGCCGTAATAATATGGCGAATAGTCTGATGGAAGGTGCTGCAAAAATGGGTATGGATTTTCGCATTGCTGCTCCTAGAGAACTTTTTCCTGATGATGGGTTAGTAACCAAAGCAAAGGAGTATGCAAAAGATACGGGGGCTACGATTACAATTACCGACAACCTTAAGGAAGCAGTGGCAGACGCGGATATTATTTACACTGATGTATGGGTATCTATGGGTGAAGAGGCTCAATTTGCCGAACGAATTAAGCTTTTGAAGGATTACCAAGTGACGATGGATGTTATTCAAGCGACTGGCAACGCAAACGTGATGTTTATGCACTGTCTACCCGCATTTCATGATCGCCTTACAGTAACGGGTGAGCAAGTTTATCAACAATATGGTCTTGATAGCATGGAAGTAACAGATGAGGTATTTCGTAGTGAACATAGCATCGTATTCGATCAAGCAGAGAACCGTTTGCACACTATCAAGGCGGTCATTGCTTTAACGGTATAACCTAACACAACCAGGATCAAGGAGGTCCTGCTATGGCAACAACAAAAACTAACGAAAAGAAGGGGACGCTCGGGTTATTGCAACTCACCGGTCTCGTGGTAGGCTCTATCATTGGTGCTGGTGTATTTAACCTTATGAGCAATATGTCCCAAGGGGCATCACTTGTTGCGATTACCATTGGCTGGACTATTACTGGTCTGGGTATGCTGTTTTTGGCACTCTGTTTTCAGAACCTTACTAAAAAACGACCAGATCTCGATGCGGGCATCTATAGCTATGCCAAAGCAGGCTTTGGTAAATACATGGGCTTTAACTCTGCCTGGGGATACTGGATATCGGCTTGGATAGGTAATGTTGCGTATGCAACACTGCTGTTCAGTTCGGTCGGCTATTTCTTTAAGGTATTTGGCGATGGACAGAATCTACCATCAGTTATTGGCGCTTCAGCTATGCTATGGCTGGTTAATTATCTCGTTATGCGAGGAGTTAAATCAGCAAGTATTGTTAATATGCTGATTACGGCGGCAAAACTTATTCCAATAGGGATCTTTCTACTTGCTGCATTTGTTGCTTTTAAGCTTAACATTTTTACGAAGGACATTTGGGGCACGGCATCGGGTGGTTTTGAATTTAACGATATACTAGCGCAAGTAAAGAGCACGATGCTCGTAACTGTATGGGTATTCATTGGTATCGAAGGTGCCGTGGTCTTCTCTGGTCGTGCTAAAAACAAGGCTAACGTGGCACGTGCTACCTTCCTCGGTCTTCTGACCGTTACAGCTGTTTATTTCTTAGTTACCGCGCTTTCACTTGGTCTTAAGACTCGTCCTGAACTTGCTGCACTGGGTCAGCCTGCTATGGCTGCACTGCTGGAATCTGTCGTAGGATCATGGGGTGCCGTGTTAATTAACATTGGCGTTGTCATTTCGATTACTGGCGCATGGCTTGCTTGGACAATGTACGCAACTGAGCTTCCATATCAGGCTGCTAAGACTAAAACATTCCCAAGTTACTTTGCAAAAGTAAATGCCAAAGGTGTGCCTGTCGTATCATTGCTCGTCACTAATATACTTATTCAGGCTTTTTTGCTGCTTTTCTTGACGCCAATTAAGGCATATAGTTTTATGTACTCTCTAGCTACATCCACTATTCTGTTGCCGTACGCTTTCACGGCCTTTTACCAGCTTAAACTTTCTATGCAAGAAAAACGTACTACGCCGGGACGCATGCGTAATGTTATTATTGGTGCTGTTGCTAGCCTGTATGCAATATGGTTGGTCTACGCGGCGGGTGTCGACTACTTGTTATTGACGGTCCTGTTGTATACGCCAGCAATCGTTATCTATGTGATGATGCAAATTAAAAACCGTGAAAAGATTTTCACTGTCAAAGAGCTAGCTGCTGCTACGGTTCTTGTTGCGCTATGCGCATTCTGTCTCTACCGCGTAATGACCGGACAACTCACTATTGTATAATAGACGAATGAATAGTGAACAAAAAACGGTTGTTGTGGCACTCGGCGGCAATGCTCTCCAGCGTGACGGTGAAACAAGTGTAGCATCACAACAACAAGTTGCAAGAGAGACGGCACGTCAGCTTATCTCTCTTGCGCGTGAAGGTCATAGAATAGCTATAGTTCACGGCAACGGCCCACAGGTGGGTAGTATATATCTGAATGAGCAGGGTGCAAGTCAGGGTATATCCATACCTCTTGATACCTGCGTTGGCATGAGTCAGGGCGAGATTGGATATTGGCTCCAGCAGGCACTGCAGAACGAGCTGACCCAGCAGGGCAGTAATCGACATGTTGCAACGGTTGTAACGCAGGTTGTCGTGGATGAAAATGACCAAGCTTTCCATGATCCGACCAAACCAATCGGCGTCTTTTACGACGAGAAGATAGCTCGTGAAATGGCGGCTACTCATGGATTTGTCGTAAAAGAAGATGCAGGGCGGGGTTGGCGTCGTGTCGTACCGTCACCAAAGCCACTTGATGTTGTTGAAAAACAAATCGTTATCGATATGCTTGAAGCTGGGCATATTGTCATAACAGCCGGTGGCGGCGGCGTGCCCGTTGTTAAAAAAGGAATAGAACTATCAGGTGTAGAAGCGGTAATAGACAAGGACTTTAGCGCTGAAAAACTAGCCGAGCTTATTGATGCAGATATACTGTTAATTCTTACGACAGTAGAAGCCGTGTCTATTAATTATCGCCAGCCGGGCGAGCAAAATCTTGGAGCTGTATCAGTTGAAGAAATGCAGAGTTACTGTGATGCGGGACAATTTGCGCCGGGGAGTATGCTTCCTAAAGTACAGGCAGCAATGATGTTTGCTGAGCTTGGTGAGGCAAAAAGGGCAATCATAACCTCACCAACTGAAGCAGCTGCGGCCGTTGTTGGTGAAAAAGGAACGCACATAATCGCACGTTGATGTAAGTTTGATCATGTAGTCCTTCGGAGTTGTCTTTGTATCTGTTATCGTCATCTTTTTGTAGGGTTCTGAAGAAGAAAAAAGCACTTTTCGGTGCTCGTTTTCTTTTATGCTCAAAATGCCCAACGGAGACGGATTGGTTCGAATCTTGTTTCCCCAGCCATGAGATTATAAGGAAGTCACAGATTCAAATTGTTTTTGCTACGAAAAAGTTCGAATACCTTTCTCCTCTAGGTCCTGGTGCGTTACGGTGTATAAATATACTATAGGAATAATGTCTCAAAACTCATAGGTACGGCCAAGTATCGAGATGTTGTTTTAAGGTGACTTCTTATACTGTAGTTTATTCCTTGGGGGTTTGATTGGTGTATAGGTTGTGTGGTCTCAATAATCTACTACCATGAAATTAAGCCTTCACAGACACAATTCCTAAAACGCCTTTCGCTTCCAAGCTAAGTACTTTGAGATGAATGAGACAGCTTTAACTTTAAATACAGCTAGTAACGGCTCACTTTATTAAATGCATACCCAGCACGGAGGAGAGAAAGACCCATGATGACGACTAAAGCGAATAATCCATATGTGATAATTCCAGTGGAATAGGGATCACCTACCAGCCACACTAGGTACTGATATAGTATAACGACAGCAATCGGGAACATACTTTGAAATAGAAGTCGTATTGATGGCTTATAGATCTCAGGCACACGTGCTATCGCTGTCGGTAAGATAAGCATTGAAGCAATCGGAGTGACAAGTATCCATGACCAAAGTGTGGCTGCTATAACGTGCATAGCTACCGACTCGCTTGTTGCTGAATAGGGAATGACTAATGTGAAGAGGGACATAATGACCATCCCGACGATAAGGGGAGTGATTGTTGTCCAACGGTTGTGTATCCCTAATATGTGAACGTAGGTAAGATTGCCAACATGGAATAGGAGTGCACCAAAGAGAATAGGTAATGGAAATAAGATACCCGTGATAGGATAATGGCGCAAATTCAATAGGATAAGAATTGGTTGCTCGAGCATACTTATCCCAAGAAGTGTGACTCCCGCACAGATTAGCAGAAAAGCCTGGCGTAGATCTGATTTAAAGGCTGGAAGTGCAGTCCAAAAGAGCCAAGCTGCACCGACTGTCAGAAGGCTAAATTCTGTTGCACCGCCTGCCATAATACGATCTGCAATGGTCGCTAGCGGCAGTACAGAGGCTCCTATGGCAAGTGTTGTCGCTGTTGCGATGACGATCAGAAGTTGAGTTCGACTTTTCCTGCCAAATCCTCCGTCCATGTGTTGCTCAATCTGAAGTTGTAAAGAATCGGGAGTGAATTGTCGTAGGGGCTCGCGAGTTACAAGGTACGCTTCAAGTTGTTCTTGCACTCGGAGGAGGGCTGACCGATCCTGCGACTTCAAGGGCTGCGAAACATCATCAATTCTTGCCGTGACACTACGGAGAGTGTCTAGCTCGGTGTCCACTTCAGCAGGGTTTGTTACTAAAGACGCAATATAGATGATCCGATCAATAAGGAGATTAGCTGGTTCCATATATCCAGTATACTCATAAATAGCTGGCAAACTGTGGGATTTTTTCGAGACACCTATTTTTAACGTCTCAAAGATGATAGTTTTGTGGACGTGGAACAGTATTAAATAAGATGGCATATCCGTACGCGACATGCCAAAATGCTTTCCTTTTAATCGTACTTCGATGTACTCTAGCTCACTTAAGAGAGTCTCGATCTAAGTCATTCTTAAGTTAGCTAAAACTATTTCCTACTAGGAAAGATTCGACAATTTCTTTTTATTGAATCTTCTTCCGATAGCTATATGAAAATAAAATTCATGAAATAACGATACGGCTGTCTTGAGGTTCAATGTAAGTATGAAACTAATGCTCAAGATTGTGAGGGCGATGCTGTACAATAAGGTTATGTTTATAAGAGATTTATCAAGATGCTCTTCATGTGTTAAGCCAAAGACGACGTATGCCTAGTAGAAAACCTCCTATTTTTAAATGGTTGAACGATCTCTTTTATAGCGGCTTTGCGTCTAATGAAACGATGCTTCGCGAACGCGTATATCTGTTGAATATCTATTCACTCTTAGGCACTCTGTGCCTCGTTGTTTTTGGTTTAACCCATATAATTATCGAAAATAATATGTTAACTGGGCTGTCAGAGCTTGCAGGTGCATGTGCTTTTATCATGAATATATTCGGGCTACGAACGCAACATCGTTATGTGATTGCTCGCAGTGCTTTTTTAATCATTACTCTTGCCGTAATCATGTTGACACATCTAAGCGGAGATACCCAGGCAACGGGATTATTTTGGCTCATACTCTACGTCGCGAGTGCGTTCATTCTTACAAGTAGAAGGCAGGGGATATGGTGGATTGTAGGATTTTTTCTCACGACTATATTGATACTCGTGATGCGTCGTTTTGGTATTATCTCAACTCCATATTCGTTTATTGATACTAGGCAGATTCTTGTGACGCTACCTGTTGCGGTCGTAGGAATATCCACATATCAGTATTTTCAGAGGAAAGTAAAGATACAGACGGACAAGGGGCGGGAAGCTCTACTAGAGCAAAAGATTCGTGCTGAGACTGTACTCGAAAACGTAAGTGAAGGCGTTATTGCTATTGATTCGAAAAAACGTATCATTCTCATGAACAAAGCGTCCCAGGATATGTTAGGCTGGACATTTGATGAGGTGGCTGGGAAAGACTTTACGGAGATTGTACCCGCATTAGATGAGGCGGGTAATGTCATTCAATCAAATAAGCGACCTGTACATAAGATGCTCAATAGTTCATCTGGTCTTTCACAGACAATGATCTATCGGCGAAGAAACGGCACGACATTCCCTGTATCGATGTTTGGTCGATCGATTGTTGTTAATGGTAAAGTTCTAGGCGTTATAGGAACATTTCGCGATATTAGCGAGGAACAGGAACTTGAGGCAACGAAAAGCGAGTTCGTTACCCTTGCCTCTCACCAGCTGCGTACGCCAATCTCAACTATTAGATGGGTAAGCGAGATGCTTCTATCTGGTGACGTCGGTGTTCTCAGTCAAGAGCAATGGGATTATGTTAATCAGATATACACAAGCAACCAACGTTCTGTTTCTATAGTCGACTCTCTGTTGCTTGCTTCTACAATGGAAATCGGAGCAATAAGCGTTCGTCCTGAGCCTGTTAACCTCATTAATCTCACACATGATCTTGTTGATTGGCTGACGCAAATTTTCGCTGCAGTTAAAGGGCAACACGTGAGCGAGCACTACCCTCACAATTTGCCAAAAATAGATCTAGATCCCGAGTTGATGAGAACAATACTCGAGGCGATACTTACGAATGCAATTAAGTACACCCCTAACCGTGGCAAGATATCTGTGACTATCATAAGGAGCGATATGAAGATATCACCAAAGAGTAAGGGTAGTGTCTCGATCTCTATAACAGATACTGGTTATGGTATTCCCAAGGATCAACAAAAAAAGGTCTTTGCAAAGTTATTTCGAGCAACTAATATAAAAACAAGAGATACCGATGGTACTGGATTAGGGCTGCACGTGGCGAATATGATTATAAAACAAGTTGGCGGGCAGATTCATTTTGAATCAAGAGAAAACGAGGGTAGTACGTTTACGATTACACTTCCCCTAGAAGGTATGGTTGCACATGAGTAGTAATGCCGTGGGCGTGTACAAGAAACTCTCAATCGGAGCTAAGCTAACGCTTGCGTTGCTATTCTTTGGTTCAATAACTGGTGTTGCAATCGTCTATTTCCAGATACAATCCGTAAACACGATTGAGAGCAGCTTCGCTAGTCTTATTAGCCATGATTTTGCGCAAATAGGAGCATTGGATCAGATTAAGGTCTCACTTCTAGAGATCGAAGGTACGGCGCTTCGTAAGCAACAAACGACATTGCCTGAGATCAATAATTCTCTACAGACTATCCAAAATCAAATCAAAGCGTCTGGAAAAACATACCAGGATAATCTAGACTCATCCGATAAAGCTCAAGGTGCCTTGTCTATTGCGATAATCTCAGGTTACGTCAACCGTCTCGTGACGGATGCGCTTGCACTACATTCTACAGGTAATCAGTTGTCCGCAGCGCAGTATAAAACCCAGGAAGACCAGTTATTGAGCGACGTCGATACGGCAAGCCAGACTGTGAGTGATATCGGCACGAGTGCTCGTCAACGCGTCGACATCAACAATAGCGTAATTAACACATTTGCTAGTAATGAGTTGCACACGACCGTCATTGCTACGATCATCGCGGTAGTCTTTCTCGTCGTAGCTGGATCGCTAATTGCTAATCGTCTTGGGAGGTCCATCGCAAAGTTGAAAGTAGGTGCTCAACGGGTTGCAAACGGAGACTTCTCTGAGATGGTGCAGGTCACGTCTCACGACGAGATAGGGCAACTGGCAGCAACCTTTAACCAAATGTCAACGCGCCTACGGGAATCATATCGAAGACTTGCTGTTGAGAAGCAACGTGACGAAGCGATTATGCAGAGTATGGGCGAGGGTCTAATTGCAATTGACGAAAAAGGTGCAATCGTGCTCATCAATCAGGTTGCGGCCAGTTTCATAGGAGTTGAAGACAAGGCTGCAGCTGTAGGACAGTCTATTACGGATGTCTTTAAACTATATAGTCAAGATGACAAGTCAGATATGCCTATAGCTGAATCTGAGCGTCCTAGTACTAAGGCGCTTGCTTCTGGCGAGTCTATTGAAGAACTTCTTGTTATTCATGGAGTGGACACCAAAAAACATCTCATGAATGTAGGCGCCTATCCAATCGAACTTGACGATAAGGTGATAGGTGCTATCGTGATGCTTCGAGATGTTACTAAAGAAAAAGAAGTGGATCGTATGAAGACTGAGTTTATTTCGCTCGCATCGCATCAGTTACGCACACCGCTCTCTGCTATTAAATGGTTTACTGAGATGCTTATTGCCGGCGATGCTGGTGAGCTAAAGGCGGACCAGATGGAGTTTGCTAAGAACATATCCGACTCTACGGAGCGAATGATTGCTCTTGTTAATGCGCTACTCAACATATCACGTATGGAATCTGGTCGCATTATGGTCGATCCTAAACCTACGGATCTTCGGGAACTTGTAACGGGTATCACAAATGACTTGAAAGCAAAGATCGAGGAAAAACAACAGACGCTGATCATTAGTATTCACGAGGAACTACCTAAGATTAATCTTGATCCCAGACTTATCGGGCAAGTGTATCTTAACTTGCTGACAAATGCGCTTAAGTATACGCAAAAAGGGGGTGAGATATCAGTCTTTATATCAAAGAAAGACGATCAGGTTGTTTCTCAGGTGACTGATAACGGATACGGCATCCCTAAAGACCAGCAAGGGAGATTGTTTCAGAAGTTCTTTAGGGCGAGTAATGCCGTAAAGGTTGAGACTGACGGTACTGGGCTTGGTCTCTACCTAATTAAATCTATCGTTGAATCTTCAGGTGGAAAAATATGGTTTGAAAGTGAAGAAGGAAAAGGAACGTCGTTTTGGTTTAGTATGCCACTAAGTGGTATGAAGGCTAAAGAAGGTGAGGTGACCCTTGACAACTAGTACCATTCGTATACGGCTATGTGACATAAATAATAATTGGGTGGAGAAGTAATATGACAGATACGATGCGAAGGTTAAGACTTACGTTGATATGCGTAATTGTGGCTACAGTCGTACTTCCGCTACTGTCGCTTCTAATTCCAATGCCTGCAGGATACGTGTATGGTGGCGCTCAGGCGTACTATGAAACACTCATTGGGACTTTTATGTTTTCGATTCTCTATGCTGGTTCTGCCGTTATATACCTAGAGGGTCTTGAAACGTTCAAACCTCAACTGCGCCAAGCGTACAAAGTTATATGCCTAGGTATAGCCTTTATTGGATTCAATAGCCTGCAATATCCGATTTTTGGAGTGTTTAACCTATGGACGAGTCAATGGTTTCTTCAGGGTGGTGCGGATGTGTCATACTTTGTTGCTAGCGTATTGATATTTCTTGGGGTGAGACTATTTGCACGCGTTCTTGGCTTGACGCCCCGCACTTTATCAGTAAAACTCATGGTCTCTCTTGCACTGCTTGTTGGAGTCATCACCTTCGTGATGGTTAGACTACTCCACCTAGAGCAGTCAGTATTCGACATGCATCTTACGTTGACCACTATGCCTATCGTGCCCTTCTCACTTACAGTATTCGGTGTACTGAAGATTAAGCAGTCATCGGGACCTGCATTTGCAAATGCGCTTGCCTGGTTCTTTGTGACATTATTAAGTTCCGCTGCGGGCGTAGTGCTACTTGCATCATTCGATTTTGCTGGTCAAACCAAAGTTCTGCCGCTTTTGCTTCTTCCAATTGTGTTAGGCATACTTTGGATCAAATCAGCATACGCGTTTAATAAGATAAGTTTATACTAGGAGTACTCACATGTCGTGGATAAAATCTTTTTTCGGAAGTCAGCAGAAGACAGTAAGTATGGTGAGTGCCTCGCCTATAGATGTTGTTGTCTATCTTGCATCTCTGGCGTCAAACCCTCAGTCGATAGATCCTATACTCGATCCACTTCGTAACATTACGTCTCGCCTTGGACCCGAGAGGATACTTTCGGAGCAGGATCAAGTGTTATTGGCAGGCGTCTACATAAAGCTAGTTCAGCACCTTATTACTAATGAACCAGCTCAGATTTTTACAAAGGAAGGTCTTGAGGCAAGAGTCCGTGCTACTTTTACGTCAGAGAAAGTAGCAAATAAAGTTTTCTGGGACGAATTGGCAAAAATATGATCGGTTTGATAGTACATGGAAGGTGTCGCGAATAATGACTACATATTTGGAAGGGGAACATAATGAAGTTGGCGAATAAGGTCGTTGTAGCAACAATAATTGTCGCAATTCTCTGTGGGTTAGGGACATACTTTTACGTACAGACGCCTTCTGACTGGAAAGATACGCCAGTCACGTTTCACGCACCTCTTGGAATGACTTCTATATCAGCGGTACTGCTCCTAGGAGCGACCATTCTCTTCGTTATGAGTTTGAATTCGTATAAGATTCGTGTGCGTCGTGCATATACAGCAATCGTTATTAGTATTATCATGACAGCGATAGGAACTGCACAACTTCCTGTTGTTAACGGGTTTAGTCTGTGGAATGCGCCATGGGTTGTCTATGGTGGCTTGGGTATTCCGTTTATCTTCGGTGGACTTGCAGCATACATAGGTACTCGTAGTCTCGCCAAGATTGTGGGTACCGAAACACTGCTCACTCGGGCGTGGGCTGTTATATCGAGTGTTGTAGTCCTGATGATTCTAAGCACGCTCCTGCCTCATGTTACATTGCTGGCAGGAACAACTGAATTTGCCTACGATCTCTCAAACGCAGTTCTTGTATGGAGTGGTCTGCTCTACCTTGTTGCCGGGCTTGTTATGTTGCGAGTAAAAGATCGTATTGGCGCACATTATATCCGTACGATGGCCTGGCTAAGCCTAGGATTTCTTATCTCCTTCCTGATTATTACTATACTACTCACCGATGGGCTATTTACGACTGCAACACAGGATCCAGTTACGGATCTCAGCGATATGCTAATTATTATTGCTGGTTTGCTCTTTATGAAAGCTGGATACGAGTTCTATAGAACCACCGGTTATTAGTGGGGCTGTTCAGGCTGTCATCTGAGTCTCGCATCTTACCAAATCAAATGCTACACGAGATCATATGCTACAATGAGCTTATGTCTAAAGAAAATCCAACGATTATGGTAGTTGAAGATGAAACACTTTTACTACAAGCGATTAGTAAAAAGCTTAAAAACTCCGGCCTCGATGTTATCTCGTGTGCGAGCGGTAGACAAGCAGTCGATTATCTAGAAAGTCTCGACGAGCTTCCTGATGCTATTTGGCTCGACTACTATCTAAAAGATATGAATGGTCTTGCGTTTATGTTGGAACTTAAACAAAATCCAAAATGGGAACACCTTCCCGTTCTTGTCGTCAGTAACTCGGCCAGTCCTGACAAGGTACACCATATGTTGGCGCTTGGTGCAAAGAAGTATATTTTAAAGGCTGATTATCGATTAGACGAGATCATCCAAATGATTCGTAGTTTTATCGACGGTACGAGTGACGAAGAGTCTTTAGCTGCAAGTACTGTGTCAAAAGTGTGATGAAGTGGCAAATGGTGAATAGACGGTCAGTGATGGCCGTGCTAGAATACAACATAAGGACCGAGGAATAATATGGCTGATAGTCAGAAACACATCTTAATTGTCGAGGATGAACGACCTCTCTCGCATGCGCTTGAACTTAAACTGCAGCATGAGGGATTTACTGTTGTCGTTGCAACGAACGGCCAGGAGTGTCTCGATCTTGTTGATAAAGAAAAGTTCGACGTCTTACTTCTTGATCTTATTATGCCCGTCATGGATGGATTTCAGGTGCTCGAGGCGTTAAAGGCGAAAAAGAATGCTCCATCGGCGGTGTTCGTGCTATCTAATTTGAGCCAACATGAAGATGAGGCGCGTGTAGTTGCGCTTGGCGCCAAGAAATTCTTTATTAAGTCTGATACGCCGCTAACGACTATTATTGATGAGGTGCGGAAGATCTAAAACAAAATTTAGGGGTGGGTGTGTATCCGAGTATCGATAAAATAAAGTCAGTCTTGCTTCAGGAAAGTTATATTTCTGAAGAAGATAGTAAGGCCGCTGAAGCAACAGCACACGATAGTGCGGGGTATGTTGATTATTTGATTCGTGCTGAACTCTTAAGTAAAGCATTACTTGGTCAAGCACTCGCTGAGGGCTATAAACTTCCATTCGCTGATTTGAGTATCAATCCTTTATCTAAAGAGGACGTCGCGAACATTACTGAAGACGTTGCCCGTGAGAATCGTGTCGTGTTTGTTAAAGCGACAGATACAATGGCTGTTCTTGCAACAGATACGCCGGATAAGGTAGATATAGGTAAACTTTCGCCCCTCTTTCCTGGAAAGAAGATTGGTCTGGCGTTTACGCTACCCGAATATATTGAGAATAGTTTCAGTCTCTATGAACAACCTCTTGAAACAAGGTTTTCTCAGATTATTGGGACGGGTCAGCGGGTAGCTCCTGAAATTGTTGATGAGATTATTAAAGACGCGATCTCTTATAGGGCATCAGATATTCACTTTGAGCCGCAGGTGGATATAGTCAACGTTCGTTTTCGTGTAGACGGGAGTCTGCGTGAAGCAGGAAGGGTGCCGAAAGAGTATTACGATAACATCCTTAATCGAGTAAAAGTTGAGAGTGGCATGCGCATCGATGAGCACTATACAGCTCAGGACGGCGCATTGCAGCGCGTCTATGATAATTTTAAGGTAGATCTTCGAGTCTCCCTTGTACCAACAGTAGAGGGTGAAAAAGTAGTGATGCGTATTCTTGGATCGTATGTCCAAGACTATACGCTTGCGGATATTGGTTTGGATGAGGCACATCGAGATGCGTTGCAGTCATATGCAACAAAACCTTTCGGGATGATTCTTACGGTTGGGCCAACGGGATCGGGCAAGTCGACGACACTCTATGCGATCGTAAAGCTCTTAAACAAACCTAATGTTAATATTACGAGTATTGAAGATCCGGTTGAGTATAAAATGACTGGCGTAAACCAAATTCAGGTACGCGAGCAGTCCGAGCTCACATTTGCAAAAGGTCTACGAGCAATTGTTCGTCAAGATCCAAATATTATACTTGTTGGTGAGATTCGCGATAGGGAAACAGCAGAGATATCCGTTAATGCTGCGTTGACCGGTCATCTGCTACTTTCAACATTTCACTCTAATGATGCGGCGACGGCTATTCCTCGTCTCGTCGAGATGGGAATAGAGCCATTTCTTCTTGCCTCAACCCTTGAAGTCGTCATTGCACAGCGTCTGGTTCGTAAAATATGTGAACATTGTCGCTATAGTCTTCCCGTTGCCGAGGCTTTGGCCGGCTTAAAGATTAAGAATATTGGCCTTGTTGAGCGATACTTCTCAAAAGAGGATAGTGTTTACGCCGGCAAGGGTTGTGGTGTGTGTAATGATACCGGGTACGCTGGTCGCAGTGCACTTTTCGAATTTATTGAAGTAACTCCCGAGATGCAGGACCTCATTATTAAGAGTCCATCTACTCGCGAGATCGAGGCACTCGCGCGTATGCAGGGTGGCAAACCAATGTTTGAAGATGGTATTTCAAAGGTGAAGAGCGGCGTCACCTCCCTTGAAGAAGTTGTGCGAGTGGTCGAACCGCCACGCGAGATGAAGTAATTATGTCTAAAGCTCCGCGTTCGAGAAAGATACAGCGATTCCATATTAGGTCAAAAGATCGCGAATCGTTTACTTCTAACCTTGCCCTATTGCTAAGGGCAGGCGTTCCAATTGGTGAAGCGTTTCAATCAATGCGTGAAGTGAGCGGTTCGAAGCCGCTTAACCAGGCGTTGACGCAAATGCAAGCGGATGTTGAAGAGGGTATGCAACTCTGGAAGTCACTTGATCGAAGTGGTATTGTGTCGGGTCAGACACTCGCGCTTGTTCAACTTGGTGAACAAGCGGGGAGGCTTGTCGATAATTTAAGGGTGGCAGCTAAACAGGAAGAAAAACAACGTGTTTTTAAATCCAAGATTCGCTCGGCGCTTCTTTATCCTACGTTCGTGCTAAGCGTCACTGGACTTGTTGGTATCGGCGTATCATGGTTCTTGCTCCCTCGCCTTGCGCAGACATTTTCTCAATTAAAACTTAACCTTCCGCTAATCTCACAAATATTGATTGGTTTTGGTACCTTCTTGCAGAATAACGGCATTTGGGCTGTTCCTGGCGGATTGGTGATAATCATACTTCTATGTTATCTTTTATTTGCAAATCCGAAGACAAAAGGGCTTGGCCAGCGCCTGATGTACCGTATCCCAGGTGTTTCGAAATTGTTATACGAGGTGGAAATTGCTCGATTCGGCTATCTTCTTGGTACGTTACTTAGCGCGGGTTTGTCTGTTACACAGGCTCTCCAGTTGCTTTATGATGCCAGTTCATCGGTTCGGTATAGGAAATTTTATCTTTATCTAAAAGGCGCATTTGAAGATGGGTATAGTTTCAAAGAAAGCCTGATGAAATACAAGGAAGCAAAGAAACTTCTTCCTCCGGCAATTCAACAAATGATCATCGCCGGTGAACGATCAGCTGCCTTACCTGAGACGTTGACTGAAATTGGCAATATCTATGAGGAAAGAGCCGATGTATCTACTCAGAGCTTGGAGGTGGTGCTGGAGCCGATCCTTCTCGTTCTGGTTGCAGGAGGCGTCCTTATGGTTGCTGTCGCGGTCATTCTTCCTATCTATAGTCTTGTAGGTGGTCTCGGAACATGAGCAGGGTGGCAATTAGACATAAAGAGCGTGGATTTACGGTCATTGAGCTTCTGCTGTCAGTTGCAATTGTTACTATGCTCGCCGGCCTATCATTGCCAATCTATATATCGTTTCAAAATCGGAATAATCTTGATATATCGACGCAGTCAATTGCAGATATGCTACGGCGTGCACAGGTCTATTCTCGAAGCGTGACAGGAGACAGTCCATGGGGGGTCGAGATACAACCAACAGTCGCGACTCTTTTTAAGGGATCTAGTTTTGCGGGGCGTAATACAGCGTTTGATGAAACACAGCCGATCGATAATTCGACGACAATTAGTGGCCTAACAGAGGTGCTCTTCACGAAATTCACCGCAGCCCCAGGAACGACAGGAACAATAACTCTGTCAGCTACCCCTGTCGATACGAGGACAATAACCATCAATGCCAAAGGGATGGTTAATTATTAAGGCGTTTATCCGACGTACTCTAGCATCTCCCTTGAGATCTCAGGGCGGTTTTTCTCTTGTTGAGGTGCTACTTGCTGCGGTTATTTTTGGATTCTTAACAACAGGACTTATTGGTGCAATTGTCTACGGTCGCACCGCAACGGGTGGCGCAGGAGATCGAGTACGTGCCCTACAGATGGCGGACGAAGGTCTTCAGGCGGTGAAGGATATGCGTGATGTTACGTATGCTAACCTTGTTGTTGGTACGTATGGTCTAACGCAAACATCTGGGCTATGGGCATTTTCGGGTACATCTGACACCAACGGAATATACACGCGTCAGATTGTCATTGCTGCTGCGGGCACAAACCGCAAGTCGGTGACAAGCACGGTTACTTGGACGGAGCAGAATGGGGTCACCGGGACGGTAACTGCAACGGATCAACTCAGCAACTGGCTGCCCAATATAAAATTATGGTCAAATGCTATTCAAGCAGGGGGTATTGCAATTACAGGAGGGAACGCAGCAGTTAAGGTTCGTACCCAAGGGAACTACGCATACACTGTTGTTAGTACCGCCGGTACTGCTAACTTTGCCGTGACGAATATCTCTAATCCAGCCGCCCCAACTATCGTCAGTGCGATTACGTTACCTTCTAGTGAAGTACCGACAAATATATTTGTGAGCGGGACCAAGGCTTATGTTACGTGCACACACGCAACGGCAGAGCTTGTTATTGTGGATATCACCAACCCTGCAGCACCGACGCAAGTCGGGTCGTATACTCCTGCGGGTACAGCTGACGGTAAAGCGATATTTGTGAGTGGCACGACGGCCTACTTTGGCAGAACATCCAATGCTGGTGTGGCCGAACTAAGCATTCTCAATGTCTCCAATCCAGCTGCTCCAACGCTGATTGGCTCTTATGGTCCTAACGTCACGATATTCCAAATATATGTGTCGGGTAACTACGCCTACCTTGCAACAAGTGCGACAAATAAGGGGTTAATCGTCGTGAATATCACGACGCCAAGTAGCCCGACGCTTGCGAGCGCATTTCAGCTTCCTAATGTTCTTGGTGGTACGTCGGTAACGGGATTTGGCACGAACGTGTTGGTCGGGAGTGCGACGACGCTCTATGCTATTAGCGTGACAACTCCCACTGCGCCGTCAGTTACAGGGTCGTTTACTGTGATCGCAACGATTACTGACTTAGACGTTGATATCACAAACCAGTTTGCTTTTGCGGCGAATGCTAGTACATCGACGGGTCTCCAGGTGGTAAATATAGCGAACCTGGCAGCAATGGCGCTCTCTAAATCAGCAACAACAACTGCTGGTGTTAACGGTATTAGTTATGATAAATCGCTTGACGTTGCTGCTGGTGCTAGTGCTTCAACAACATTAGAGTCCATCGTCTTTACGAGGAACTAATCTATGAATAGGTTTTATTTTTCTACAACCAAAAGTACGCAGAAGAGAAGTTCTGGCTTTACGCTTATAGAACTACTGCTCTACGTTGCAATTGTCGGTGGTTTGCTTCTATCTGTATCGTACTTTTTTGCGATGGCTGCCGACTCGAGACTGAAGAATCAAACCATTTCGGAGATCAACCAGCAGGGTGCGGCGGTAATGGATTATATCACTCAAACGATCCGCAATTCGACATCTATCTCGATACCAACACGAGCTGGTATGGCAGCTAATCTGAAACTTGTTGTGCCGACTGGTACGCTAAGTCCGACGCTATTTGATACAACAAGCAACACAATTCTGGGCGTTAGTACGGATGGTGGAACGACAGATAATGCGGATAAGAACTCAATGAATGCGACAAGGTTCACTGCGTCGGCAACAGGGACTATAACAACTCTCTATGCTCTTCTTGGTCCGACAGTGGCGGCGAGTCCAAACAATATGGGACAGATGGCTATCTATAGTGGCACGTCAGCTCCGACAACACTGATCGCAAGTAGTCCTTCAACGATACTCACCCCGAGCGCGTGGAACGCGTTTATTATAGCCCCGACGGCGGTGACGAGTGGACAGACATACTGGCTTGTCTACAACAATAATGGGTTACTTGCTGCCGACAACAATCTTCGGTTCAGTACCACGGGTACGGGTATATACCTGGCACAGACGTTCGGAACGTGGCCAGCTACTTGGTCTGGGGGGACAACAAGTTCTGACTTGAACTCAATGTATGCGCCAATTAATAGTATAAGCAGTGTCAGCTCACTGAGGGTCACGGAGGGCGCTGGATCCCCTGTGTCACTCACGAATAGTAAAGTACAGATTAACGGACTTACCTTCAAGAATCTCTCACCAGCGGGAACGCCAGGGGTTGTTCAGATTAGCTTTACTCTGACTCGTTTTAATCCAAGCTCCAAAAATGAGTATGATTATCAGAAGACCTTTACGGGGTCGGCGGAGGTGCAGTGGTGAGACGACGTTTTCAAGAATCAGGATATATTGCACTACTGGCTGTGCTGATTGTTGGCGCAGCAGCAACGGCAATTGGACTGACAGTGCTTCTCACAGGAACAGATAGCCAGCGAAACACTCTAGCTGAGCAGCAGTCTATGCAGGCGAGGGATCTCGCAAACGCATGTACCGAAGAAGCGCTACAGGTCACACACGATAACATCGCTTTTGCAGGAACTAACACACTCTCTCTCGGTGCGGGAAGCTGTACGTATGTGACGACAGTGCTCACGGGAACAACACGGAGTATCGCTATATCGGCGACTGTCGGTATTGTTGTAAGAAAGATACAAGCATATGTTACAATTGGATCAACAAGCATAAGCGTTACATCATGGCAAGAAGTAAGTTAGGCTAGTGCTTGAACTATAAAAGTAAAAGGGGTGCGGAAAAATGAAATTGTTCAAGCATATAAAATCTAATAAACAAGTGGGCTTCACCCTCATCGAAGTTTTACTTGTCGTAGCTATCATCGCGATTCTCGCAGGTATCGTTATCATTGCAGTAAACCCTTCCAAGCAATTGGGTGATTCACGTAATGCTCAGCGTCAGGCGGACGTAACGACTATTCTTAACGCAACCTACCAGTACGCATTGGATAATAGTGGTGCACTCCCGGCCAATGGCACGGGTGTCGGTATTACAACCACAGCAACAGAAATCTGTAAAACAGGAGGTACATGTACAACACTTGTGGATCTCGGTACGTCACTAACGACTGCTGGAAAATACCTTGTATCGATTCCCATCGATCCTCAATGTCCTACTAACTGTAACGCCAACGGTAACGGGTATAAAATATCAAAGGATGTTAACAACCGTGTGACTGTTACTGCACCAAATGCTGAAAATGGTAAAACTATTTCGGTTACGAGGTAGTGCTATATGAGTACCTCAAAAAAACCAATTACAACGCGATCTAAGGCGAAAGTTCGCACTAAAGCTCCAACCTACAACAGCAAGCTAGAATTATCACAGAGTAAGGCGGTGACGTTTTTAGTATTCTTGTTCACTGCATTATGTATATTCTTCGCTATACTTGTGTTATATCGCTACGGCTCTTAATCATTGATTAATAAACTATAAGGGTAGAAATAAAAGTGTTTAAACAATTGAGAAACAATAAAAAGTCAGGCTTCACCCTCATCGAAGTTTTACTTGTCGTAGCTATCATCGCGATTCTCGCAGGTATCGTTATCATTGCAGTAAACCCTTCCAAGCAATTGGGTGATTCACGTAACACGCAGCGATCTGCAGACGTAACGACTATTCTTAATGCAACCTACCAGTATTCTATAGATAACGGTTCATTGCCACCCGCAGGCGGTGGAGCTGGCATTACAACAGCAGCTACTGAAATCTGTGCGACGGGCGCAGCTAGTTGTACGGGACTTATCGATCTCACACCTCTTACGGCTTTAGGCAAGTATGTTGTCTCGCTTCCTAAGGATCCACAGTGTGCAACTACTTGTGCGACTAACGGTACTGGCTACAAGATTAACAAAGACGCTAATGGACGACTAGTTGTAGCAGCGCCAGCGGCAGAGAACGGCAAAGCTATCTCGGTTAATCGCTAGCCAGTTGACGGATAATATAATAGGATGAGCGCTTGTAAAATTGCGCTCATCTTGCCGTTAATATGTATTTATTAAAATGCCGCGCTGGTTGGGATAACTTTCTATGGTGGCCGTCCGTAAACAAGACAGTGGCACCGGCATCTGCAGACAAGAAACAAATATGTGATTTGGCATTTGCAAGAGATGAGATGTATGTCGACTTCGACGAAATAGAAAAAGAATGTAAGAATTGCTCGCAGGGTAAAAAGATACTATTCTTTTCGAGCAGTGACGAGTGCAGTTTTTATTATCACAATCTCTAACTCGGGAAGCCACAATAGCTAAAGCTCATTACTATAGTATTGACTAAACATAACCGCATAGCCTATCATAATAAGTACTAACTTTGTAGGGGATTATAAAAAATATGGCTCGACTTCCTGTCCCTGGCAGTGACACCGACACTTGGGGGAATGTTCTCAATGACTTTTTAAGCGTCGAGCATAATGCCGACGGTACCCTTAAGACAACAGGTACGATATCTACAAAGGCTGACAATACGGCCGTTGTTCACAATACAGGCAACGAGACAATTGGCGGCACAAAAACATTCTCAACCGCGCCAGTCGTGCCAAGTAATTCTTTCCCTGAGAGCGCGGTCGCTAATTTAACGACCGATCTTAATGCACGTCTTACGTTTAGGGGTGCCTGGGCTGCATCGACTGCGTATGCAATTAATGATCTTATCGCATTTTCAGGGATGTGTTACGCTGTTACGACAGCCTTCACAAGTGGAGCAAGTTTTAGTCTGACTAATCTAACGCCACTTGCAAACCCTTCGCATGTGTTTAACGTGCAGGCATATGGTGCAAAAGGTGACGGTACGACTGACGATACTGTAGCTATCACAAATGCAATTAATGCCGCATTTGCAGCTGGTGTTGCTAATGGAACATACTACGCCGAGATTTACTTTCCGCCAGCCGTCTATCTCATTGCCGGTAACCCAACAACAGGAGGAGCTACAAACGGAAGTGCACAGATTCCGTTGCCAGTTATCGATCCAGCATTCACGCCTGCAAAACAAAAGTTCGTTCTTGTTCTAAAGGGTGCCGTTGATGCAAGCGCGCTTTATCACTGGCAACAGACAGTACCACAAGAGGCTGGCGCTGTTCTGCGATCAACATATAATGCAGGTACTGGTGTGCCTGCAACTGGTGAAGTCTCCGTCTTAGGTGGGCCTACGCCTCACTTTGGTTTTGGTGGAAGTGGAACATCAAGCAACGGCACGTCTGACACGTGGAATAATATGCTCGTCGTCGTCGATGGGATCACTATTGAAGTACCACAGAATGGTAATATATGCGGATTTGATTTTAGAGGAATGGCGGAGGCCAATGTACTAAGCGCCTCGGTCCTTGCGCGTTCTACCGTCACAGGTGCTCCGACACCTCCTTCACCAAACTGGGCATTTGGGTTAGCGATGCCACAGACGAATAACAATGACAACTGTAATATCGGCTTCTTCTCATGTGAAGGGCTTGTGTACGGTTTGATTGTTTATGAGCATGTCCAAGCTAATTCACTACGACTTATTAACTGTTTCGACGGATTGGTGATTTGGCCATCGTCTGGCTTTCCGCATCGTAACATCGTCACCTATGCTTCAATTGAGAATTGTACACAGTGTGTCGTATTTGCTAGTACGGCCGTAACGAAGCTCGATATTCTCTGTCTCGATATTGAATGGACGACGGGGTCCGGTCATTTTATTGTTAATGATTCTCATAACGCAGCTTATGGAACAATTTATGTTGGAAGTAATGGTGGTGACGGAGGTCTAACGCTCGAGCAGGCATTAAGTGCATCATATGGAGTTAATGGTGGTGCTCATGCTAAGGTTATAAATCAAGATCAGGGAGTCGGTGTGGTCACGGCACCAACTATACCAACTTCAACAACTGCGTTGCAAAATCCATTTTGGCGTGATGCGATGGTGACTATCGTTGGCGGTACTGTGACAGGCATTGCTGTTGATGGAACAAGCCAATTGTCAACTACTCCTGGTACGGTATGCGTACCTAGCGGCAAAACCATCACGCTGACGTACTCTGTTGCGCCAACGTGGCAGTGGACGCTCCTGTAAATATTTAAAATGACCGCTTCCTGTGAAGCGGTCATTTTGTTTGTGGTAAAAATATACTATTGGATATTTGTAAGTTCGCGGCGGCTGTTGAAATAAAGATAGCTAATATACGCGATTGCGCCCAAAATAAGACTACTCATAATAACATTTTCTGCCATACCAGTATGTGGTAGCTCCGCAGGAGTTTCCGTGACAGGTTGCTCAGGGGTTACGGGAGTTACTGGCGTAACGGGGATTTCAGGTACGGTAACGGTAACGACAGCAGGGTTACAGCCCTGTTGAGGATTATCGTTGGCGGTACTATTGCCAGTGAAACAAGCAGTATTTGTTATTGAGCCATCGGTGCTGGAAGTTACCTTTACGAGGTATTCTTTAGTGACTGATTTACCGGGCTTAATTGTTCCTAGGTTTTCACTAATTTGACGTTGAGCTGGATTACTGACGAGCTCTACTCCAGAAGGAAGAGTGTCAGTCATGACGGTTTTTGCCATGTCATTATTGCCGCTGTTGTCAACGGCGCCATTGTTAGTAACAGTAATGACATACCTAAGTGTATCGCCAGGTTTGGCTGCAATGGCTGTAGCGGACGTGTCCGCGTCGCTCAGGACGCTATTTGTTGTTACGTTTTGGACTTTTTTGACAATCACACCTTTTGGATGCCAGGCGAATGCTGTTGAGGTGAGACTTCCAATGCCTACAATACTAATGATACCTGCTAAGAGTACGAGTTTACTTACCTTCATGGTAGTCCTTCCGTTATGGTTCACACCTGATAGTCTCTCAAACTATTTTGGATTATGCTTAAGTTTACCATAAAAAGTATGATATGTCAAATCATATAGCCTCACCTCAACATCGCGAGGAGGCGAAGTAGTTCCCGACTGGTTAAACTATTGCTCTAAGACCGCTAGTATATTACCCGCGGGGTCTTTAAACCATGCAATGTTTGGTCCCATATTCTTTTCTTTGCCACGTAGAATACCTTTATCGTCTTGAGGAGCTTGATCATAGCGTTCAAATTCGACACCTTGCTTAGTAAGTACATCGACTGCAATATCGATATCATCCACAACGAAATCTAACATAGTGTAACTAGCAGGCGTATGATCTTTTTTTGGATACATCCATGCCTTTGCGCCACCAGGTAGAAAAATATGCGCACCGCCTATAGCATCTTCTGTTTTTAATCCAAGTTTAGTTTCGTAAAATTCTTTGGCCTTAGCGAGATCATCGACAGAGAATCCGCTAAAAGTTGATATTGGTTCAAACATTAAAACTCCTTTTTATTTATTCAGCTGCATCAAATTGGCTAGCGTATAGGGTATTATAGAACCCGCCCTTTTTAACAAGTTCATCGTGCGTGCCCTGCTCAACGATGTTTCCTGCATTCATAACAAGAATCATGTCCGCGTTACGGATTGTTGAAAGACGGTGTGCAATCACGAAGCTAGTTCGGCCATGCATAAGTCTTTCCATCGCCTGTTGAATAAGAACTTCTGTTCGTGTGTCGACTGAACTCGTGGCTTCATCAAGAATAAGCATAGGAGCATTGGCAAGCATAGCGCGAGCAATAGTAAGCAGCTGTTTTTCACCCGCTGATATATTGTCCGTCTCCTCGCCAAGAATTGTGTCATAGCCTTTTGGAAGTGTGCGGATAAAGTGATCGGCATGAGTGGCTTTTGCGGCAGCTATAACCTCTTCTTTTGTCGCACCAGCTTTACCATATGAAATATTATCTGCGATTGTCCCATTAAACAACCATGTATCTTGAAGTACCATGCCAAAGAGCTGTCGCACATCTGCTCGATTAAGCAGTTGGCTGTCAATGTTGTCGATTAAGATGCTGCCACTATCCACATCGTAAAAACGCATTAGAAGGTTTACGATTGTCGTTTTTCCAGCACCGGTTGGACCTACGATAGCAACATTTTGACCTGGTTTGATGTGAGCATTGAAGTTTTTAATAATAGGCGTACCTTTGGAGTAACTAAAGTTCACATTATCGAATGCTACGCCTCCGGCAATGTGTTCAGGGAGCGATGTTGTCGCCGTATCGCGGGACTCCTCTGGTTCTTCCAGGAAATCGAATACACGCTCTGCGGCTGCGACGGTTACCTGCATGACGTTAGCAACGTTGGCTGTTTGCATGATTGGTTGGGTGAACTGGTTCATATACTGAATAAACGCCTGAATATCGCCAATACTGAGCTTGCCGTTAATAGCGAGCCATCCGCCAAGTACAGCAACGCCGACGAATCCAAGGTTGCTAATAAACTGCATAATCGGCATCATTAGCCCAGACATAAATTGTGATTTCCAGCCGTTCTTAAAGAGCTGTTGATTGACTTTAGAGAAAGCACTTATAGATGATTTTTCGCCGTTATAGGTACGCATGACAATATGGCCGGAGAACATTTCTTCAACATGTCCATCAAGTTGACCTAGACTATTTTGCTGGCCCATAAAGTAACGTTGTGAGCGTTTGACGATGAGAGATATAATACCGAGACTGAGCGGGAGTACAACGACAGCTACGAGCGTAAGCTGCCAACTGATAGTAAGCATCATAATTAAAATACCGACAATTGTGACGACTGAGGTTACGATTTGAGTGGCACTTTGGTTTAAGCTTTGACCAATCGTATCGATGTCATTCGTCACGCGGCTAATAACTTCACCGTATGGGTGGTGGTCGAAATAGCTTAACGTCATTCGGTTAATCTTGAGAGATATATCTTGCCGAAGTCGGTACACGAGATCCTGTGTAATATCTGTCATTATCCAGCCCATAAGGTAAGAAAATAGCGAACTGATAACATACAGAGCAGCAAGCCATAATCCGATAATCATGATTGCTTCGTAGTCTATGCCTGGACGACCTTTTGAAAAGTCGATATTTCGCAGTGTGTCTTGTTGTGCAGTCGGAATTTGCTTTTTTTGGTTCGCAGATAGATGGTTGAGGATTGTTGCACCCGTTGTTCCTGTCGGTAGTTTTGCTCCTTTCGGTAGGTTGTTTATGACTCTATCGTAGGCCTGGCCTGCAACAAAGCCATCTACAACTTTGTTGGTCATGTTACCTAGAATACGTGGACTCAAGATCATAAACACGGTACTTGCAATGGCAAAAACGATAACAAGAATAAGCCTGAATATGTGCGGACGAAGGTATCCAGCAATAGTTTTAAGTGTCTTTTTAAAATGTTTTGGTTTTGCTCCAGGTGCCCCCATCATCATACTCGGGCCGCGGCCGGCAAAACCTCGGGGGCTGGCACTGGCATTAGAGCTGGCGTTGTCGGGTTTCATGAGGCAACTCCTTCAAGTTCTGTAATTGAGAGCTGGGACTCGGCGATTTCTCGATATACTTTTGATGTCTCAAGGAGTGTTTTGTGAGTTCCTGTGTCAACGATTTTTCCGTTATCAAGCACGATAATTTGATCAGCATGCATGATTGAGCTGATGCGTTGAGCAACAATAATAACTGTTTTTCCTAAGGTTTCCTTAGCGAGGGCGCGCCGCAAAGCGGCATCAGTTTTAAGGTCAAGGGCTGAGAAGCTATCGTCAAAAAGGTAGACGACTGGCTGTTTTGCGATTGCCCTGGCAATCGATAGGCGCTGCTTTTGTCCACCAGAGAGATTTGAACCACCTCGTGCAACTTGGTCGTCATACTTTTTAGGAAGTGACTCAATGAATCCTGATGCCTGCGCAATGGTAGCAGCTTTTTCGATTTGCTCTTGTGATATACGACTACCGTAACTAATGTTGCTAGCTACTGTTCCAGAGAATAACGTCGCTTTTTGTGCCGCGTAACCTATTCGACTTCGAACATCCGCTTGCGTAACGGTACGAATATCAATGCCGTCGAGAAGTATTACACCGTCTTTTACGTCGTAAAGTCGCGGAATGAGATTAACAAGCGTCGATTTTCCACTGCCCGTTCCGCCAATGATAGCTGTTGTCTCGCCAGGTTGTGCGGTAAAAGAGATATGTGAAAGCACTGGTTCCTCTGAGTCGGCATAAGCAAAGCTCACGTCACGGAACTCGACCTCGCCTTTAGCGATTTTGGGTAATTTTTGAGGCTTTTCAGGGTCGCGAACAGTTGACTCGCTACCGAGTACTTCGTTAATACGGTTGGCTGATACGAGTGCACGCGGAGCTAGAATAAAAATAAATGAAAGCATAAGAAAGGCCATGATTGCCTGTGTTGCATACTGCATGAATGCCAACATATCGCCGAGCTGAAGGCTGCCCGTCTCGATATAGTGCGCACCTATCCAAATGATTGCCAGGGAGGTGAAACTCATAATAAGCATCATGCTTGGCTGTAAAATCACCATAGAGCGGTTAACGAACAGATTGAGTTTGACGGATTGCTTGTTGGCGGTATCGAATTTCTTTTCTTCGAACGTTTCTTTATGAAAAGCACGAATAACTCGTACGCCTGTGAGCATCTCACGCGTGACAAGACTGAGTCGATCAACGAGCAGCTGAATTTTTTTGAATTTAGGAACAACAATAATGAATAGTGTGACGATGATTGCGACAAGTACTCCAATAGCGACCGCCATAATCCATGACATAGCCGGCGATAATTGGTAGGCCTTAATAATAGCGCCTACACCCATAAACGGTGCGATAAGTGCCATGCGTAGAAGTAGCACTAGGGTTTGTTGCAACTGTTGCATATCGTTTGTCGCGCGAGTAATGAGTGATGCGGTTGAGAATGTATTGAATTCGTTGAGTGAGAAGTTCTCTACTTTTTCAAAGAGCGCAAGACGCAGGCGACGAACAAATCCTGTTCCTATGCGCGAGGCTACAAAGCTGACACCAATAGTACAAAGCCCACCGAGCAAGGTAATAAAGAGCATCCATAGGCCGGTACTAATAATATATCCTGTGTCACTGCCAATAATTCCTTTATTGACAATGCTCGCCATGTAGTCGGGTAGGCTTAATGTTACCGCTGTTTGGCCATAGACAAGTACAACCAAAACGGCAAACCATAAGACATAAGGGATAAGATAGCGGATTAACTGGCGCATAATACTCTACTTATTATACCCTACGAAAGCATTATAATTCCTGTATAGAATTTAGACTTCGTCGTCTGATTTTGTAAGTGTGAATAACTTTGCAATGCCGAAAGCTACGAGTGCATACACAACAATCGCAACGACGCTGCTGATTTCAAACACAGATTGGCCATAACTTGGCTGGTAGTTGAATATGCCATAAAAAGGCATAGCGAAAAGACCGCTCAGAGCGTAAACAAAATCAACAAATCCGGACCCTTGGTTTGCTGCTAGCATGAGCAGCACAATACGGAGTACGAGTAGTGCGATAATAACGCCGGCCAGGTAGTAGACGATACGCCGTGCCACGACGCCGGCATCTACCTTTGTTGCCGTCGTGACGCTTTGACGACGAATGTTTGTGTTGCCTTGCTGTACTTTTGTATCACGTACTTCGGTAGTCTTCTGATCGCGTTCTTCGTTCATGATGAATTACCTCTTATTACTTATGTTTATAGCATAGCACATGCAGCATTGTGGTGTAGATCACTTTGCTGGGGAGATTTAAAGAGGTTTGATAAGTTGAGGCATATCTATTTTGAGCGAATGAATGTCTGCGCTCACTTCGCTAACAAGTAGTTGCTCGCTCGATATCGGGCGAAGCATATCAAATAACGCGTTTGCATCGGTGATGGAAGTGTCAAGCCATCGTGTTTCTTCACTCCGGCTTAGTACGATAGGCATGCGATCGCTGATGTTGCGTAGTGCATAAGGCGTGTCGCTCGTAATAATAGAGTATGTTGAATGTGTTTCATTGCCGTCATCCCAACTACTGTATATTCCAGCAAAGGCAAAAATCGGAGTATCTTTTAGCTGAATATAGTATGCCTGTTTTTTGTTACCTTGTTCGACTAATTGATAAAAACCATTGGCGGGTATGAGGCAGCGGTTATGTCGAACGGCGGTTTCCCAACTATGTTTGGTGAGTACTTTTTCAGAGGGTACATTATAGGTTTTATAGCGAAAAACGGAGTTGGTGTTTTTCGTACCCTTAGGAGTAAGACCCCAACTCATTTGTTCTACTACCGCGTGGCCGTTCTTATTAAGGATAACCGGCGCCTGTAAAGTTGGATGTATATTGTAGCGAGGTTTAATGCCCTTTGGCAGACCGTCGGCGAGGGTAAAGCGGTCACGAAGATCGGCTGTGGTGTAAAGGCTGTATCGAGAGATCATACTGTTTAGTATACTCTACTCTCGTGATATTCAGGTTTCGGCAGGTTGTGACCTATGTCACATACACCAGGGCTACGGTATTCGTATTATAAAGACACACTATATATACTCCGAGGTAACTGGGCAAGCAGGGCGAAGTTCCCTCACTGTCGCGCAACTGTAAAGTCAGAAAACCAGTCCTCGGATGAAACTGTGCTCTTCGCCGCAGAGAGTAACGGAAGGTTTTATCGCCCTCTAGAAGCGGCCCGAGCACAAAAGGGGAGAGAGATGGAAATAGGGGTCGAACAAGAAACTGATTACAAATACGAGACGCCCGAGGTGAACATTATTATTGAAGGTGATCTCGAATTTTCTATAGGCGGAATATATGAGTCCTCGAACTTAATTGAAGCCGAACGTACTCAGGAATATGGAGCTACAATTCAGAAATATGTGGTAGAGGACGACGGCTTTTACCCGCTTGAGGATAGTGGAGAGACGGGTTCTACTTTGCCACTACTATTAAACGATGAGCAGCAGCAGGCTGTCCAAATAGCACTCCTTGGCGGTGAGGCAATAGTGGAGATCTTGGCGCCCAGTAGTACAGATGAGATGGAGGTATGGTCTATCCAGACATTTACATTTGATGGTGTTGTTGATGGAAGACAAACATTTACCCTGAGCGCTAGATCCGAGGAGCGGCCGAAGTTACGAGAAGAGCCAGAAGCCAACTTTGACAGAGGTTCTGACTACGATAGTTTCGAGTCGTCATCGGGCGATGGGGTGGGGGTTAGTGTCGACCCATCTTACGAGGTCTCGGGGCGTGACGTAGCTCTAGCTGACACCAATTCAGAGAGTTATGATTTGGATATAAGTATTGGTGAACCAAAGATAGAGAACGTATCACCATATGAAGTGAGTCTTGTAGAACAGCTTGTCGAGATCTTCTCGGAGCTGAATGTCGTGGCTGTGGCACAAGGTGAGGTTGAACGAGCTAAACCGACTACAGCTTATGTGGCGGAGGTAGGTGAAGGCGCTGGTATCAGGGTCGAGCCGGACGGGGTGGTGAAATCTGTTGATGCTGATGCAAAGCTCGCGCCTTCTGTGTTTAAAACCGAAGTGTTCGAAAAAACAGCGACGATTGTTGACGACCAAGATGAAATAGATGAACCTATTGTTGAGTTGGTGGTAGCTGCCATTGAAATAAAGGATTATGTCGCGGCTGATGTGGAGCAGCCTCTGGCCGAGACACTACTAGATGATCCTTACGAACCGCGGATAGAAGGCACAGAAATGCGGGTAGGGGACCGATCACAAACATCTCCTGTAACATTCCAGCCGAACGAGACTATTTATGTGCGAGAACAAGCACCCGTTTTGCTCGAGTCTGATGTAATTGCTCGCGCGACTCTAGTTGAGGAGCGGACGGTGGTGAGACCTTATCACTATGTAGAGCCGCCTCCTCGGGCAGAACGTAAAGTTGCAACGACTCGACCTCTTGAGGACCAAGAAGAACAAGTGTCACAGGTTACTACTCGGGAGGATGGTGTCGATGAGCGGATGGAGGAGAGTCAACGGGAAACATTCACTCTCCGTGAGACTTCGACGACACTACGTAAAGAGTCAAAGAGAGGTGAGGTTGCCAGAACATTGAACCCTGAAATAACATCTCGTCAGTCTAAAAAAGCGATGCTGCATGCTGTCGAACCAGCAGCGTGGGAGAGGGCTAGCTTCGTTATGCCTAATATCTCTAAGACAAGCGTCTTTAACGTTACGGAGGGTGGCGATGATATTGTTATTTCGTTCGAATCTTCTCGTATAACACAACGAGCACGAAAAGCTCGTGCTGAGAGCTTGGCTGTATGAGTACGCCGCTTTCCATTCGTCTTCGTAATCTTACAACCAAAACAGATTCGTTCACAGAGGTAATTGGTCGAGACGATGAACTTCGCCGCTTGGTGCAAATCTTACTGCGTCCTACTCATCACCATGCGGTTATTATCGGTGAACCTGGAGTTGGAAAGAGTACTCTGATCGAAATGCTAACTCTGGGAGTGTTTGAAGGCGCTATCCCGCAGTTACCCGCTAAGGTATATGTGCTTGATACGGCTCCTATCTTGAGTCTATTTGTTGCGGGGGACAGTTTACGTGCGTGTTTTGATGCACTTCGTGTTCAAATGGCGCGACTTCAGGAGGCAATTATTGTTGTTGAGGATATACAGCTGTTAGCGACGGACGATCCCAGCCGGCTTGAACAGACGCTTGAGCTTCTGCAGGCGATCACGTCTCATTCGGGTATTCGACTTATCGTTACGACAACAGAAACGGCATTTCGGCGTACGTTTCATAAAGATTATATTTTTAATCGCACACTTGTGCCGCTTGAACTTGCTGAGCTGAGTCCGGAAACAATTGGTGCAATTTTAGAAAATGTTGCCTCGGGTCAGACAATGGTCATTGCACCAGAAGTAACAGATCTTACTATCAGTTTGAGCAGACGTTATGGACACGGGAGAGTGTTACCTGATACGGCGCTTCGGCTGTTTGAGGAAGTAGCGGTGAAGGTGGCTTTTGAAGGTCGGCAACAAGTCGAACTCATCGATGTACGTGATGCTATTTCTGAACGTGAGAAAGTGCCACTCGCTAGCTTGGACGCCAACGGTGCCGCGTATTTGGTGGGCCTTGAGGGACGGCTCCGCCACGCCATTATTGGGCAAGATTCGGCTACGAGAACTATAGCTCGCACAATGATCAACTCACAGCTTGGCATCGGTGATGATTCGCGGCCTCGTGGCTCATTCTTGCTACTTGGTCCGTCTGGTGTAGGTAAAACAGAAACGGCCAAGGCACTTACCGAACAAGTGTATGCTAACCCTAAAGCGATGATCCGTTTGGACATGAGTGAGTATAGTGAGTCACACAGTGCAGTGCGCCTTACAGGCTCACCACCAGGATATGTAGGCTACGAAGAGGGTGGTCAGCTTACCGGTGCTGTCGATCGTCAGCCGTATTCACTCGTGTTGTTAGACGAAATCGAGAAGGCTCACCCCAAGTTGTTCGATGTTTTTTTGCAATTACTCGATGATGGTCGCCTTACGGATTCGAGCGGAAAAACAGTTGATTTTACTCAAACATTACTACTAGCTACTTCGAATATCGGTAGTAGAGAAATTGCGGACGCTCATGTAAATGGGATTGATGTAAACAGTACTAACTTTTTACGGACATCCCTCATGCCGCTGCTGCTCAGCCAATTCCGTCCCGAGTTTATCAACAGATTCGATGCGATTTTAGTATATAAGCCTCTTAGCGAACTGCAGCTCGTTGCTCTCGCGCAACGAGAACTCACTAGATTAGGGGTGCGCCTTTCTCGTCTTGGGATTACGTTCGATGTGCCAGACCAATATCTTGCGAAGCTGCTACACCAAGAATATGATCCACTATTTGGTGCCAGGCCAGTAAGGCGTCTTATAGCAACACACTTTGAGATGCCACTTGCTGAGCGAATCGTAAGCGGGCAACTGCATGGACCTATAACAATCATTGGCAGCGAGTCATGGCTGGGGAGGCATGTATGAGCTGTTCACTTTAATCGAGTTGAGATCTGAGCTGGAAGCTCGACTTATGATATGATCCGTTCTTCTTTACAGGTGTGTTTTTAAATGCTATTTTGAGATAAATACTACAGACATAATACGTATATAATGATTCATCCTACATATAACGAAGGGGAAGTTCCTGCATACTTGCAAATGCTTATGGCCCATGGGTCTCATAGTGAGCGTGTAAGTGGCATCGCTAGAATCTTGAATTCTCAAGAAGCGGATGGAGGGTTTTCGAAACGATCGTCTCGCGCGTTAACCGAGAGCCTAAGCAAGCTTGATCAAATATATCAAATCCACGGAGTAGACTTTTCGCGGGCGCAGCTCGATACGCTCGTCACTGTTCGTAATCAAGGTGCGCCTATAGAATTTGAAACACTCGGTCCGTATCTAATAGACTATCTTCAATTCGATGGGAAGATGAAAATCACGAACCTTATCCCTGAAGATAAGGTTGGGCTTAGTCTTGCACGTGCAATACGTCCTTTTCTGCCCTCTGCTCGACTGATTTCTTTATACGACGAGTATAATAGCCGGAAAGGTCACACCCACGGGCATGAGGAAGCACCTCATTTTACGAAAGAAAACATAAAAGACTTTCGGGCAAGTCTGATCACTCTGTTTCAGGATGTATCTGTTATATCCGCTGATGCAATTGACGGCGAAGATTTTCTCTTGATTCCAGAAAGCTCTAAATTAATTGACGCTGAAAACCTTGTGAATCGACTCGAATCGCACGGTCTCATTGCTTATCACGATGATGAAATACATTTTGTTAATGACAATGCTGAAAACCCGCTTTACCAACGGATTACCCTACGAACTAAACAGGGAAGATGGCTATGTCAGGCACTAGATGCAGCAGCCTTCTTGAAACCTGAGAATCAGAAAATTACCCATCTTGTAGTGCTTCCTAGCTATATGAGAGCTCAGCAGGATAAAGTATGGGAAATTCTTCGTACCCTCCATATCTCACCAACTAACTACCATAATATTTTCTACGATCCTGACATGGAAACTCACGATGTGGTAAAGATCATATCTGAAGCATTTCGGATGGCAGAAACCTTGGTGAAATAGGACGATATTGAAGCGGTATTTTACCGTTCCAACATTCAATCTAGGTTAACTCCTTAGTTTAGAGCTAATATTCGCCGGCCAAAACGAGTCATATGGTCACGCTCACGCCGTTCGTCAACTTCGTCATAACGTCTGCGAATGTTGCGGGCAGTTCTTAGCGGAAGTGAATCGACACGAACGTATAAGCGGTAATTACCAAGGGGAATACCGACATATTCTCCGTCGTCAAGTAGCAAGCTAACTGCGGCATCGACGCGATAATTTCGTGGAAGTCCAGCCGAGTTATATATAGGTCCGTTATATATTGCAATTCGATCACGACCAAGATTTTGTTTTACCTCATGCAGTTTAACGATATCTTCTTGGCGCACGGTCGCGATTGAATCAGGAATAAAAATGCCAGGGTCGTACACGGTCATTACGCGGTTGTCGAGCCGTGAATCACCGAAATAACGATGCCAGTAGAGTAGCTCGAGCGTTCTACTTCGTCCAGACTGAAGCCCTGTTTTATAGTTAGGGTCGCGATAATTTTTGCCAAGGCGTGAAAGGAGGTGCATCATGCCAAAGTTATCTGCCTTGACAGAAGCATATATGGGCCGATTGTTCGCATCTGCTAGTAGTTCGTCACCGAGCTCGCTACCTAAATGTTCTTGGCGGTATTCAGGCTTGACCCAAATTCCATTAAGATAGACTGTGTCGATTGGCAGGTCCCTATCGAATGCGGTTGGACCGTCGGGATGAGATGAGCAAAGGACTAGCATATAGGAACAAAGTTCGTCTGTAATCTCATATGTCTCGAGATTGCGTCGTAGATGACCAACAACTATAGGACTCTCGGAAGTGTTATTGCCGGGTTTTCGTGCCGTGTAGTGATTAAGCTGTTGTGTCGTAAAGGCATTGTCTCCGAATGCAGCTTGCTCGCCTCTTGCAACTTCATCAGCGTATGCGTTAAAAAAATCGATTCGTCGCTCGAGTTTAAAGTGGGGATTGAGATCGTGTCCGCTTGCCTCTTTGGTGGCAATGACAGATGCAGCCGAACCGGTTTGCGGATAACCAGTGGTAAGCTCGCTGATACGTGCAAGTTTCAACCGTAATATAGATCGCAGGTATGTTAGCTGAATATCCTTTTCGCGGCTATCAACGTAATATCTGGGAGCAAATAGTTCGCCCAGTATGGCATCAAGTTCGATATGTAAACCGGCGAGCTCGGTCTCCTCGTTGTCTGTCAACTCATCGAGAAACCGATCGTCAACTTGATCGAGCCAACCGGTTCCATGTACTGCTATGTCGGGTGATGTGTTGGGAATCTTCTCGTGCATGTAAAAATAAAATTATATACTATTTTCGCAAGGTTGTATACAACTTTAATATACAGAGAGCTGCTTTACTCATAGCTTCGGTGACGAAGACAGGAATTATGTCTGTAATGTATGATTAGGTATGGAATATGTTAATTTAAACTAAACAGCACGAGGGCTCGCCTTGTCAATGAACTTGGTATATAACAATGATTGAAAAACTCTATAAGCTCAGGTCTTTACTTACTATGCAAGAAACAAATCCGCTCGACAATTATAACGAACCAATTACATACTTTGGCATAGCATACACACTCACGAAAGAGGATAATGATCGACTTAACTCTCTGGACGCAAATATTCAGGAGCGGTTGAAAGATGTCCTCTATCTTTCACCCTATGGATCACGACATATCACAATTATGAACCTTACTTCGGTGGTCGATGGCTACGAAGATCATGACGTCATACAGTTCATTGAGAGTAACGTCGGTCTCTATCGAGATAGGCTTAGGGCAATAGCAAGCAGCCTTGACCCGTTCGAGGTAAGACTTACTCGTCTTCAAGTTGGGTCTGGAGCTATCATCCTGCGCGGGGAGGATCAAGGACAGATCTCGAAGATACGAGACGAACTAATGGATTTGCCTCGTCTTGGCGGACGGATTATTGATTCCGGATTCATCCATTCTACGCAGGCGAGATATAAAAAACGAATTCTTGTCAGCGACGTGCGCGAACAGTTAAAGAGTGTTGAAGTCGATGTTCCAATCACCGTGGATAGGATTGGGATCGTGAGGGCAGATGTTTGTTTCTCAAGGCCTCATACTATAGTGGAGGAATTTGATCTAGGATCTAAAAATTAAGTCTCGCCACATTATTCAACGTACTTCTTCAAATGTGCCAACGCTGGATTCTCTGAAGCTCGGATAAAGTTCATAGCATGAAATAAGGCAGCAAGGTAGATAGCCGGATATACTGCACCAGGTTTACTCATTTGCTTTATAACCGTCTTGAAGGGGATCTTCTCTAATGTAATCGTTTCACCAACTTCGAGATTTTGATCTTGGCTTATCTTTCCACCGACTGCTAAGAATGTATGCACTTGATTCGTGTGGTTTGCTGGGTTAGGATAACTCGTTCCGACGTGGTAAAGGGAACCACCGGTATAGCCCGTTTCCTCTTCAAGCTCACGTTTTGCAGCTGCTTCAGGTGAGGCATCTGTTTTCTCCATGCCGCCACCGATGAATTCCATAAGATGTTTCTGCACGCCATGCCTATAGTGCCTTAACATGATAACGTTATCATCGGAATCAATAGCGATGCAGTTGACCCAATCATCTAGCTCAAGAACATAATAGGTACCTACTTTACCACCTTGTGGTATTGTGCAAGAGTCGACGCGCAGTTTTAAAAATCTATCGTTAACGATGTATTTGGAGCTATCTATTGTCCATTTGGGCGATTCCATATTCATCTTACGATTATAACATTTCCCTACATAGCGGATTTGTTGGTGGAGGGTGTTATATAACCTCAATTTAAGGTGTGATGTTGACGAAATTAGAGCCTAATAAGCATAAAATGTTAGTCTTAGCTAACACTCTGCACCGGGTCGGTCTTATCGCACTTAGGGGCATGAACGTGTCGGATGTCCTATCAAGTGAACATCACGGCGAAATCGCTAAAAGGCAAGCTATAAATTCATCTAAAAAGGCAGTAGCAGCCGTCTAGATTAGCATAAGGTAATGCGAACCTAGTGAGCTGCCCGATGGGACTCCGCGCGGTTGCGGGTCCCATCGGGTGGTGCTGTTGGATCAGCGCCAGCGGTCGAGGTGGCGGTTGGTGTGGAAGTAGCGAAGCTGCACTGCCACGTAAAGTGTCAATGCGCCGACTTCGACACCTCCGAGGAATGAGACGGCCAACAGGTGTCAGATCCCGCCGTCATGTATGAGGGCGAGGACCGGACCGGTCAACCAGCCGATGCCGTGCGGGGCGGGGGCGGGCGTCGCGTCGCTGCGTGTGAGGAATCCGACGGCAAGGATCGTGCCCGTGACCAATCCGGTCGCGGCGCCGGCAACGTTGAACTCGAGGCCGTGACGGCGCTGGAAGTTCTGGAACCGGCGGAAGGCAGAGAGGAGCATGATGGGCTCGCTTTCACTTCGAGGGGGCTGCCAACAGTATGTCTCCAAAGAGACTAGAATAATTATATAATTAAAGTGTATTTTTGTCAATATGAACGCGTCGACCGTTATCCGGCTCCCATACATCTTGGACACTTCGTCATATACTTTCTAATCTAGAAAGGAGTGAAAGTGAGAACAAGAACAATGACCGGAAAACAACTCCAAGTGTATGGGGCTCGTATTCGACTGGCCTGGTTTTCGAGCTG